>JAQWBY010000025.1 GCA_028706165.1 Lentisphaeria bacterium
GGCAGCTCTTCGTAGACCGGCTCGACCTCGCCCAGCACCTTCAAGCTCGCCGGATAAGCGTCCAGCAAGGCGCCGTGGTAGCGGTACGCCACGCAGATCTTCAGCGTGGGCATGCTATCGAGAATGTCCAAACGCGTGAGCGCCATGCAATCAATCGCGCTGAGTTCACGGGCAAAGCGCAAACCGCAGACATCAAGCCAGCCACAGCGCCGCGGCCGGCCCGTCGTCGTGCCATATTCATGGCCAATTTTGCGAATCTGCTCGCCTATCTCGTTGAGCTGCTCTGTGGGGAAAGGGCCTTCGCCGACGCGAGTCGAGTAGGCCTTGACCACGCCGATGACCTTGCCAATATTCTTGGGCCCCGTCCCCGTGCCAATACATGCGCCCGCAGCTATCGGATGCGATGAGGTCACGTAAGGATAGGTCCCGAAATCCAAATCCAGCATGGTCGCCTGCGCGCCCTCAAAAAGGACCTTCTGCTGCTTGGCAATCGCCTGGTTGACCACAAAGGTCGTCTCGGTCACAAAAGGCCGCAGCTGCTCGGCATAGCCGCAGTACTCGTCATAGATCGCCTGAAAATCCATTGGCGCCTGGCCGTACACTTTGGTCAGAATCGGATCTTTCATGGCGATGTTCTGCTTGAGCTCAGCCGCAAAGGCCTCCTTGTCCAGCAATGATACGAAGCGAATACCGACACGGGCGACTTTGTCCTGGTAGCAGGGGCCGATACCGCGCCCGGTGGTGCCGATTTTGTTAACGCCCTTCTGCTCCTCTTCCAAGCGGTCGAGCAGGCGATGATAAGGCATGATGACGTGCGCCCGGCTCGATATGCGCAGCCCGCTCACATCAACCCCACGCTCGCGCATCACCGCAATCTCCTTGAGCAGCACCGCCGGATCAACCACTACGTCGTTGCCAATCACGCAGAGGCAGCCTGGATAGAGAATGCCCGACGGCAGAAGGTGCAGCTTGTGCTCCACTCCCTTCACGACCACAGTGTGGCCAGCGTTGTTTCCGCCTTGATAGCGCGCCACCACGTCAGCCTTCGCCGCCAAGTGGTCAACGATCTTGCCTTTTCCCTCATCGCCCCACTGGGTTCCAATCACTACTATTGAAGGCATGTCTTTATCCTTTATTGATCTGCGGACACCTAAGTCACTCGAATCCATTACACACGAAACACACGTCTGCCGGCCATGCACTCATGAACACCAACACAGCGACGACAAAACAAAGCACCCGGCGTTGGCCGTGGCCGGCCATGTGCCGAATGCCCCGCACTCATTCCTGGGCGCGCCGCCGCGACGGCCGCTGCTTGTACCACTCGGGGGTCACCCCGTGCTGGTTGACTTTATAATGTATCACGCGGGGCGAAAGACCCAAATCACGCGCCGCCGCCGACATATTGCCGTTGTTCCGCTTCAAAGCGTCAACAATCAATTCACGCTCAAAAGACGCAACCAGTGTGTTGAAGGGCACCTTCGTGCCCTCCGCCACTGGCTGTTCGATGCCCGAGTCCTTCGCCGTCTGCAACGACATCGGTAAATTGTAGCCGTGAATGCTGTCATCAGACGCCGTCAGCACCGCCCGCTCAATGCAGTTCTCCAACTCGCGAACATTGCCCGGCCAGTGATACGCCATCAACATGTTGATCGCTGGCGTCGAAAAACGGCGGATGCTCTTGCTGTACTTCAGATTGAATTTAGCCACAAAATGCTCGGCGAGCAACATGATGTCCGACCGGCGGTTCTTCAAATCCGGCAAGACGATGGGGAAGATATTCAAGCGATAGTAGAGATCCTCACGAAAACGCCCCTGCGCCATCAGCTCTTCCAAATTCCGACTCGTCGCCGCCAGCAACCGCACGTCCGTCTTCAGCTCGGCATTGCCACCAAGACGCGAAAAGGTGCGCTCCTGGATAAAACGCAGCAGCTTCACCTGGATCGGCAAGGACAGGTCGCCAATCTCGTCCAAAAACAGCGTGCCGCCATCAGCGGCTTCAGCCCGGCCAATGCGCCGGGCAATGGCACCCGTAAAGGCACCCTTCTCGTAACCAAAAAGCTCGCTCTCAACCAGATTTTCCGGCAAAGCCGCGCAATTGAACGCGATGAAGGGCTTGTCGCCACGCGGGCTGAGCATGCGGATGGCGTTGGCCACCAGCTCCTTACCCGTACCAGAGCTACCGCGGATAAGCACGGTGGCGTTGGTCGGAGCAACCTGCCGGATCAGCTCGTAGATCTTCTGCATGGTCCGGCAGTTGCCAATGAGCTCCCCAGGCGTTTCCGTCGTATCCAGGGCGCTGCGCAGGCGCTTGTTCTCTTCCAGCAGCGTTTCGCGTTCTTCGATTTCCTGCTGCCGTACCGCCACGGCGTCGGCCGTGAGGTTGCCAATGATCTCCAACATCCTCAGGTCTTGTTCGAGATCCACACCCGGCGTGTCATTGCGACGATCAATGCTGAGAGTGCCGACGACCCGCTCATTGCGCCACACCGGTACGCAGAGGAAGGCCGTATGGCCGCCACGGCCGCGCGCGCCCGTGCGATCAAGAAAGCGCTTGTCCTTGGCGATGTCCGCAATGAGTGCGGGCTTGCCGCTGGCGGCGACTTGACCGGTAATGCCTTCGCCAAGCCGGTAGCGCCCCCGCTTCCTCTCATTGTCATCCAGACCCTGCGACGCTTCAATGGCAAGCACATCGCCGTGCAGGAGGGTGAAAGTCCCCCGCAACATGCCCATTTTCCGGTTCAGAATTTCGAGGACGCGATTCAACAGCTCCTCGACATTGCGTTCGTGAACGACGGCTGTACTGATCTCCTGAATGACCGCTATTTCTGACGTCTCATTTTCCTTCATGGGAACCCTTGCGGTTAAAGCAATAAGGTACTGTCATTTACTGACTTGTCAACTGCAACGGGGGGCTGAACCGCCATCGCCACGGCATACTATGCAAGGCATTCGTGCGCATCCGCGCCGGCCCCGAACCGGCCCAGACGGCCGCGTCCGGCAACACCCCGAGCCCCCGCTCGGCCAGCGCCACACCGTGTGTTACTGGCCGCCATCAGGCAGGGGCGGCGGCGCAGCCTTGATCTTGAGAGCCACGTGCGCCGCGAAGGGCGGCAAGCTGAGCCGCTGCCGTTCTTCCTCGCCGCTCACCACCGCCAGCGTCCGTTCTTCGCAGACTTCACCGCGCTGGAGGTCCCAGATCTCCACCTGGTAATCACCGACATCGAGCCGCGGCAGTTCCAACACGACGTTCTCACGCCGCGCCGGCACCACGTTTTCCAGATCGGAAAGGTAGTACTCGGTGTCAAACAACCAGTACAGCAGACGGTCCTTGCCACGCAGTTCATTGACGTTGATGGGCAGACCGCTCAAGTCATAATTCCGGCATTCCAGCCCGCGGCGATCCTCGTCTTTGCCGAAACGCGACAGCGCGCGATACTCGTAATAGAGGTCCTTGTCGTCCACCAGCGCAAACCACCAGTACATGGGAATGACGCCGGCCTCATTGAAGAATCCCGTCCACAGGCCAATGCTCACCTGCTTCATCAGATTGCCCATACTGTCCGCGTAGGACGAGCCGCCGTATTCGGTGATCAGTAGCGGCTTTTTGCGCTCTTTGGCAAAGACGCGCCCCGAGCGCAGGAGATTGATCAGCTGCGCGGTGCCACCGCCGCTATAATAGGCATCGGTGGCCATAGCATCCAGCTCGGGCAGCGTGGCAATGGCGTCGTTGATGCGGTGATAACTGAGCATCCAGTGGGTATTGATGGGGTGCTTGTAAAGATCCTGTTCCTTCATGTAAGCGCCCATCTCGCGATGCCAGGCCGCCACGGACGGATCAAGGTAGAAGCTCAGCGAGGGACCTGTGAGATCGACTTCCGTGAACAGCTTCCAGGAGAAGACATTGGGACTGGCGCTCCAGCGCGCGAGGATGTAATCGGCAGTCTGTTTGAAAGCGGCGCGAGCGCGCTCATCGGTGAAGTAGTCCTCGCATTTGTCCAGAAAGCCGCCCAGTTCCTTGTTGTAGGGATTGCGCGCCCACTCCGTGTCGTAGGTCATGCCAAATTTCCCGTGGTTGTTCAAGACGATAATGAGATAGATGTCATTTTCCTCGGCCAGACGCAGGATGTGGTCGAGCATCCAGGCGCGGTACTGGTTGTAGTGGCCGACGCCGTGGAAGCCCGGCGCGTCATTGATCCACTCCAAAGCCAGCCACCACGAACACATCCACACTTCCACCAAGTTGATGCCGTTCTCGCGGTATTTGCGGAAGAGACGCTCGTAGGCCGCCAAACCCTGGTCCTGCCATTGGCTGTATGGCGCGACCTGCTGGTAACGATTGTCAAAGGGCGAACGCACATTGATGCCCAGGCCCCAGAACGGCGTGCCGTCGTCATACACAAAAAACTGATCAAAATCCGGGTCGCGACGAACAAAACCGCGATAGGGCTCGGCGCTCTCACGGGCGTGAAAACGCATTTCCGGCAACTTGAAGGTCTCACCATCGATGTCGCCGCTGATGCGCACGCTGTGTTCACCGGGCCCCCGCGGACAATAGCGGATCTTGAAGCTAGGCTCGCCGCTGGGCGTCAGGCATTTCGTCTTATCCCACTCCTCGCGGTCGTAGAGAAAATCTTCGTAGTAAAAGCCATAGGCGAACTCCGTTTGACCGCGCGGGGTGGTGATTTCGGCGACGATGCGCGTCCGCTGCAGATCAAATGGCGCCGCCGGCCAAGCCGACAGCCGCAGCGTCCACTCCATGCGTTCGCCCAGCAGCGGGCTGCGCGGCTCGTAGTTCATGCCCAGCACCCGCAGCGGCTCCAACGCCTGGGGTGGCAGCAGACGCATGGCCGTCAACACCACCTCGCCACTGAATGTGTCGCTAGCACCCGTATCCGGCTCAAAACTGCAGCCGACTTCGCTGAGAAGACGCGCGGTCAACGCCGTCCAAGGCCGCTGATGCCCGAGACTTTCCCAGCTGGCGACCGCCTCGCGACCCCGGATGGGCACACTGACCCGCACCACGCCGTCCTGCGGTGCCGGAAAACGCCGGCGCTGCTGCCGCCACAGGTGGTCGGCGTCCTTGGTGAAAATCGTGATCATGGCCGTCTCCGGCAAGGACTGCGGCACCGCAAAGACGAATTCGAGGTGACCGGCATCCAGCCAGCCATCCCCGATAACGACCGGCGTGACAAATTCCTGCTTGCCGGGGAATTGCAGAGGCATGATCAAGCCGCCGGGCGCATCGCCGCTGGCGGCGCGCACGCTCAGCGGCTCGGTCTTGGCGCTGCCGTCAGCCAACCAGCGGCGGCTCACCCAGCCGCTCGCATCGCGGCTGAAGTCGCCCACATTGCGCGCCCCAGCCGCGGTGGCAGATGCTGCTAAGGGAGCGGCTGCCGAGGTGTCAGCTTGGGCCAACAAGGGCGTCAAACACCACAAAGAACACATGAATACGATCAGAGACAACCAACGCATGTCTTTTCTTTCCTGTCTACGGCTTTGCCGGGCAGTATGTTGCACGAGGATCCCTTAATGGCTGGGGAAACGGTGGTAATTGTCCAGCGAGACAACGCGGCCCAGCTGGCTCCACGGCTGTGCCTGGTAGTCGCTCAACAGCAACCCGGCGTCATAGGCGGCCGGCATCAAGTCGGCCAAACCCGGCATCACCCGGAACTGATTGCCCGGCACGCCGGCCTTGTACACCCACGACGGCGGAAAATCCTTGACTGCCGGTACGGAATCCTGCGCACCATTGACGCACAGCGTGTGCATCATCGCCGCTTCCAAGCCGCAGACGATCTTTTTCTCACCGCGGCAGGCCGCGATGGCGTCCCACAGTTTCGTGGTAATCTGGGTGTCCGGGCAGCCGTAGTCCTTGCTGCTGCCGTCACTGAAGGTTGCGCGGAGCAGCTTGCTTTTGTAATTGAAGGTCACTGTGCCCTTCTCGAACTCATAGACGAACTCCGGTCCGCGGTTGCGGGTGACGGCGTGGGTCGTGTAAAAAAGGATTTCAGCACCGCAGGTGGTCATCACCCGCAGAGCGGCCGTGTCGTAATTCGTGATGGGATTGGCCCGATACAACTCGGCCTGCACGGTCGCCGGCACCGCCGAACGGTCCACCGTCGGACCAATGACGTACAGCATGTTGTGCAGATAATGCGCGCAAGCGTTGTTGACTGGGCTGTCCAAAATCCAGTCCCCGCGGGAACTCTGCAGCGCGCCGGCCCAGTTGTTTCGGCCGTAGTACTTGTCGTTGCGCGGCCATAACACCATCGTCCGCAAACGGATGGGCCGACCAAAGAGCCCCGTCAGCACGTCGGCCTTGAAGGCCTGGATGACCGGATGATAAGACCACTGGTAGCCAATGCCCACAAATCGATCAGCGTGGTCGCGAGCAGCAATCATCTGTTCGACTTCCTGAATCACCGCACTGACGGGCTTCTCACAGAGCACATTGCTGCCGTGCCGCAACGCCGTACAAGTCTGTGCGCAATGATACTGTATTGGCGAGGCAATCACCGCCAAATCCGCACGGTTGCCGGCGTAAAATTCGTCCATGGTCGCGTAAAAGGGCACGCCCAACGCCTGCAGGGCCGCAAAGCCCGGCGCCTTGCTGGCCAACGGATCAACTACGCCCGCCAGACGCCAAGATTTTTCCCCGCTCTGCCCCAGCAAAGCCGACACGTAGGTGTTCCCATACCCGCCAATGCCCACCAGAACAATCGATACCTGCTCGCTCATCGTAACGCCTTTCTCTGACTAGACTTCACCGTGCCTGATGATCATCGTCTGGCGCCGACAGCACCAGCACATATACGAAATGCTCACAAAAAATGACGCCGGCAGGCGACAACGCCAGCCGATGAAGACGTCCAGCAAGGTCGTTTGGCCGCCAAAACCCATGGGGCCAATGCCAAGGCTGTTGGCCTCGCGCAACACCCGCTCTTCCAAGGCCGCCAGTTCCGGCTCCGAACTGCGTTCGCCAATCTTACGCAGAAGCTGGAATTTGCTCTCTTCGTAGCTGGTAACCCGATCGCCGCCAAAGGCCACGCCTAGTATTCCCGGTGCGCAGCCCTGGCCTTGGGCGCGCCACACGGCGTCGAGGATGCAGCGGCGAACACCGTCAAGGTCCCGCCCGGCCTGAATGCCGTGGGCGGGCAGACTGTACTGCGCGCCCATGTTCTCGCTGCCGCCGCCCTTGAGCATGAGTGTCACGCGCAGTTCGCTGGATGCGCTGTCGTGCCAGTGTATCACCGGGCTGCCGTAGCCGAGATTATTGCCGGTATTGCGCCCCGTCAGCGCATTCACGCAGTTCTGCCGCAGTACGCCCCGCGTCGTCGCCTCGGCAATCGCCCAGGCCGCTGCCTGCTCAAAATCACCGCGCTGCAGCCACGCCGGCGCCTCGACTAGAAAAAACAGGGTGCCGGTGTCCTGACATAACGGCAGCGTCTTCTGGCGCGCCAGCGCCACATTGCTCAGCATGGTCGTCAAACACTGCGCCTCGCTGCCACCAGGCGTCGCCTGAACTTGCGCGCGCGACAAAGCCTCCTCGACATCCGCCGGGAGGTCCACCGACGCACGAGTAACCAGCGCCAATAACTTCTCTGCCAACAAGGTGTGTTCCATATTCTCAGAGTTTCTCAACTGGCACCGCGGCGCCGTCACGTTCAATGGATGTGCGCGCCGCGCACATCATGGCCAGGCCCTCAAAGGTCTTCTCCATGCAGATCGGCGGCTCTGCACCGAGGAAAAATGCCTTGATCTGCAGGAGCAGATCGTGATAAATGCGGCTGGAATCGACGTCAAAAAAAGCCGACAGCTTGCTGCTCTGCGCCCGCCCGCCATACTGCCACTGGTTGCGGATGGACTCAATCACGCCATAGCGGCCATCGCCGTAATCCACCGTCGTCACCACCGCCGGCCCCAAATCCACCGCACGGACGCTGCGGGCGCCGCAGCCCATCAGGCGCTGCAGCATCTCAAAACTGTGTACGCCGTACCAAATCAATGAATCGCCGGCCGGCGCGGTGCCGAGAGCACCAAAGCAATGACCGACGCTGACAGCCCCGCCGACGGCGTCAACCGCCGCCTGGATGCCCGGCGCAAAGGGCAGACTCGACGCCGACCACACCCGCGTGCCGCAGCGCTTCATCTCAGCGATGATGGCCCGGCCGTCCGCGAGCGTGCCGGCCAGAGGCTTGTCCAGGAAAATCGGCTTGCCCAGTGCCGCCAGGCGCTTGAAGTAGTCGAGGTGGTAAGCCGGGTCGTTGATTTCCATCATGATCGCGTCGCAATCGGCCAAGGCCTCGTCCAGGCAGGTGGTGACCTTAACACCCCAGGCTTCCAGCTGCTGCTGGCGGGCATCAAGCCCTTTGGCGTCCTGAAACGGAGTTTCAAAGCGCAGGCAACTGACAACGCGCAGGCCGGCAACCTTCAGATCTGGCGCACAGGTCGGATCGTTCATCAGTTTGGGGAAAGCGATGCTGTGACTGGTGTCCAGACCGATTACCGCAATTTTCAACGCGTCCATGTCGCCTCGCTCCTTCGCTTGTGATAGTGCCAATTTTCGGAATGATCGTCGCCGTTGCACCCGGGCTCGTCTGGGCGATCTTGGGCGCTAGGGCCCTAACGCCCGGCGGCATGGCGATCTTGGCTGTCTTCAGACGTGATCGCCTTTCCGCAGGCTATCTTGACCGCCCAGGTGGTCCAAGTAGTCCTGCCATTCCACGGGCAAGAGATACTTCTTTTTCGTATTGCAGTTTTTACAGCAGGGCACGACATTCCCCTTGCGACTCATGCCGCCACGGATGATCGGCACAATATGATCCATCGTCAGTTCCTTCGGTGGCACGCGCTGGCCGCAATAATGACACTTCCCACGGCCCAGCTCATTTTTCCACCACTGCGAACGGCGCAGCTCACGGGCCTTGTCTTTTTCGCGACGGACATGCTCCTCGTCCGCGGGCACAAAAAAGCCGTCGTCCACCTGGGCCATGTCGTCGTTGTTATCGGTCATGTCCGTCCGCCTGTCCTGCGTCGCGTGGGTGCCCTTCAGCCTCGGCCCGATTTTGCCAGTGCCTTGTGGTAGAGCGGCCCCACATGGCGGTTCAGGGGAAAAGCCTCGCGCAGGGCCGCCTGCACGAAGTCGTGCGCCGTCGCCACTGCCGCCGGCACGGCGACGCCCTTGGCCAGCTCCGCCGTGATGCAGGCCGAGAAAGTGCAGCCGGCACCGTGCGTCCAGATGCTGTTTAGCCGCGGCCCTTCCCAGCGCTGGAATGAGTGGCCGTCAAAGAGGATATCCAGGGAGCGGTCCGGAAAGATACGCGCGGCCTTGATCACCACATTGCGAACGCCGCGGTCATGAATGCGCCGTGCCGCGTCCTGCAACTCCTGTTCGTTGCTGATGCCATCCATACCGGCCAACTGCGCGGCCTCAAAGGCATTGGGCGTAACCACTTCGGCGATCGGCAACAAATGCTTCACCATCGCGTAGGTGTTTTCCGGAAACAGCGCTTCGCTGGTGCCTTTGCAGACCATCACCGGATCAATCACCAGATGCGGCACTGCCGATGCCGCCAGCAGCTCGCCAACCAGCTCAATAATGGGCACCGTCGGCAACATGCCGGTCTTCACAGCATCGACGCCGATGCCCGGCAAAATAGTCGCAAACTGCTGGCGGATCATCTCCAAGCCCACGGGCTCCACGACGTGCGCCCACGTGTCGGGCTTCATCGCCACCAGCACCGTCAACACGCTCATGCCGTATACATCACGTTCCTGGAAGGTCTTCAGATCAGCCTGAATGCCTGCACCGCCACTGCAATCCGACCCCGCAATGGTCATGGCTTTCCTGGGTTTCATCGTCAATGCATCTCCTCAATGACTCGTACGCGTACGCGTTCACATACACACAATCCACACATCACAGTGAACCTCGTAATATATGCCGCCGACCCGGGAAAGAAACACCACTACCGGCGGATTTGCACAGCCGGCGTAATCGGTCACCCATTGATAATTGAACCATAGAGCTTCTGGCTGAGTCAAACGTGCCCGTTTCCGTGGCCGCGAAGCGGCAGAAGCGCTGAAAGCGTGCGCCGCCCTGGGTACAACGGCGACCATGTTCGTGTTCCTCGGCCCCTTTTGCCCCAGTCGGCGAAGCTGACTGGGGCAAAAGGGGCCGAGGAACTCACTTGCTTACCTGGGATTGACATCGGCGGCATGTTTGGCCGGCCTCAGGGGACGCCAGGGAGCAGTGGGACTGATTGGCGACGGGGAGCTGGGGCGAGGACTCACGTCTCACGTCTCACGTCTCACGTCTCACGACTCATGGCCGGGACTGTGGGGACTTTCGGGACCGTGCGGAATGACGCTTTGGACACCAGGGACTGATTGGGGACTTCCTGGACTTCGGGGACCGGTTGCTTGATACCTAGGACTGCTGGGAGCGCCGCCATCCCGGCACTTTTCGGCCCGAATAGAATGGATCAAGTCGTCAAATTGGCCAAGTTCGGCCCGGAGGGCCGTACCATGCGTAACCCCTAGTGAGGCGCCCGGAGGGCGACGCAAACCGGGGTAGGACAACAACTTGGAATTGCGCTTGGAGGGCGCCACATTGGTTAGGCACGTCCCGTCTCACCGCGTCAGAGGGGGCCTGTCCGGCGCGGTGGGACGCGACATGCTGGGCCAATGGTGTCGCCGGTTCCCGCCTCCACGGTTTTGCTGCGGCCCCCGTTCGATAGTGGTGCGGGCGGTCCCCGCCCGCACCGTCGCATGACGTCTCCACCTCACCCGACCTCCAAACAGCCACACCTCACTGTTGTTCGATGCGTTCCGCCCCGTCTGTCAGCAGGTGGTGCCGTTAACACGACATTGCGTGGACGGCTGGTATCAGTCACTCCTATGAAACCCGTTGCCGCAAAGGGCGGCGGAAATCAAGGTCCAATGGCTGGGCGGCGACTGGCCGTGGGTTTCCTGTAAATTGTCCCCGGTGTTTTCCCCACCTGGGTGGTTACTCAACGAGTACCTTTTCGCGGCGTCGGCCAGTCATTGAGACGCCGTTATTACCAGCGCCGCCGACCTACGCACAAGAGGGACATGACTAAGGTAGAATGTCGCTCTCCGCCGCGATAAAGCGGGCATCTGAGCGACGCGATCGCTTCACCAGAACTCACAACGATGAATGCCCAAATCACACGAACAAGACAGCTCAAATCATCCTGATCCACAATTTGCTGTTATTCGGTGTCTTTTTTGCTTGTCAAGGGACGAGTTTTTGACTATTTTTCCTGCGGTTCTTGAAATCAGCCCCCCCACCGTAGGGGGCCTCCATCCTATAAGGTCGCGCGCACGAAGCGGGCTGCGTTTTAGCCGTGGTCGCACGGTATCAATAGCGCCTATGAAACCCGCCGCCACAAAGGTCGGCGGAAATCAAGTGTGAACGACAACGTGAAAAGTGCCCAAAAGTGGCATGTGCCTGGCCCCGGCCTCGAATGCATTTGAAGAAGAGGAAGAAACGGCTTTTTCTCCTCATAAAGCCGTGAAGAAGATGGCCCAGGGTGGGGTCAGAATAAATGTCGATAGTGGTACACTTTCAGCTTGGCGTTGACAGAAATCAAGGTCGGATGGTTGGGCGGCGGTTGGCCGTGGGTTTCCGACAAATTGTCCCCGGTGTTTTCCCCGCCGGGGCGGTTACTGATCGATTACGTTGCTTCGCCTCCGCATCCCTTTCGCTAAAAAATTCCATCATCACCAAAAAAGGAAGGTGAAAAAACAAAAAAATCATATAATCGAATTGAATATCATGCAAAACAGTCCATTATATGCTTGGGAAGCGAAAATATCTGCAACATCATCATGCATAACCATGTTTGCTTAGTGCATGGCATGTAAGTAAACGGCAAAAGCACGGAGCGGCAGAACACATGGCAGAAGCAAGTGCTGGCAGTACCTTCCCAGAACCCGCAAACGACATTGTCTTCGATGGCCACATTACACCGGATTTGGCCCGGCTCCTGCGACAAAAAAGAAAATCCCTGGACCTGAGCTTGAGAGAGTTAAGCCCTCTCCTCGGCATCAGCTGGTCAACTCTCCAAAAGTGGGAAACCGGTCAAATCAACACCTGCCGCCCACAACATGGCGTCATCCTCACGTCTTTTGTCACCGGTAAACTCGACGCCCACCTCCCTTCAGCTAAGCCTTCCGCAAACGCTCCTGCTTTCACTCCCGATCAGTCCGTATTGCTCTACGTGCAAACCAAGAACAACCGGGCAGTGATTGCATTCCCGGCAAGCAGCAGTACAGCCTGCGCCCACGCCTTCCAGTCCGTCTTCAACTACATCAACGACCAACTCCAGGCAATCCATAACACCGCACAGCAACCGCAAACTATCGCCAGACCCGGACAAAACACCCCGAAGCCTCCGGCAAAAACGGCCAAAACTCCGCCTCCGCCCGCACCAGCGGGCCCAAACCCTCCGCTGGCAGCAGCGGGCAAGAACTCCTATAAGAGCCAATAATTGCCCGTGTGAACGACACGCACACCACCGTCTTCCGTCCCATCTCGCGCCCCGTCTCGCCCGGCCGTGCTGCGGGCGTCCCGCTCGCACCGTCACATGGGGCCAGGACCTCACACGACTTCCGATCAGCCACCCGCAAACGTGCCCGATTACGTCTCGCGCCCCGTTTCCCGGCCGTGCTGCGGGCGTCCCGTCCGGCCGTGGCCACACACACACATCACCTGGTCGTGAGGGCGAACCTGTTGTCCGACCCGTCAGATGACGCCATCAGGCAGAGCCAAGCGTGACCGTTTCCTAGGCCGCGAAGCGACAAAAGCGCTGAAAGCGCGAAGCATAGCAGCCCAGGACATGCGCGCTGAAAGCGTGCGCCGCCCTGGGTGGGAATCAACAACCAGCCAAAGCCCTGACAAGGGCGTGACATACCAGTGACTACAAGAGGGGTGCCGTGAGCGGTAGGTTTCATGACCCTCGATGCCGCGTCAAGCGCGGCGTGGACAACTTTTCGGACAGGCTCTACCCAAGGCGACGCGCCCTGCGGGCCCTTGCCCTGGGCTTTCTTGGGCCGCGCCTTTAGCGCTGAAAACCGAAGGCCGCAGAAAAGCCTGTTATCAATAGCTCCTATGAAACCCGCTGCCGCAAAGGTCGGCGGAAATCAAGGCCGAATGGCTGGGCGGCGGTTGGCCGTGGGTTTCCTGCAACTTGTCCCCGGTGTTTTCCCAGCCGGGGTGGTTACTGACCGATTACCGGCTTTCGTATTGCCTCACTCTTGCGAACCGTGCCGCCGGAGGCGGCGGCGAATCAACCACAGATCAACGAGCATCCGGCAGGCCGACCACGGGCGTACGGAACTGCCGCCGCGCTCAACCCAGGCGATGGGCACTTCCCGCAGATGCATGTCATAGCGCTGCTGGGCAAGTAGCAGCAGTTCGGCATCGAAAGCAAAGCCATCGCAGTGCAGGTCGGCCGCTAAAGCCCGGGCTTTGGTGGTGGCCAGCAGCTTGAAACCGCACTGGCTGTCGTAAATCGTGCTGCCCAGGCACCAAGCGAACAAGGTCTGGTAAATTCGTCCGAGGACATGCCGGAAGACCTTGCGCTGCACGAGCCGTTCGGTGGTCAGCAGGCGAATGCCCAGCAGCAGAGTGTGGCCCTGCCGCACAGCATCGTCAAGATATAACTGAAAAGCCAGTGGCGAAGCAGCCAAATCGGCATCGACATAGCCAACGCAGGGCCTGCTGGCAGCCAAAAAGCCAGCCCGGACTGCCGCGCCTTTGCCGCGATTCTGCGGCAGGTCGACGATGCGCATGCCACAAGGCTCAAGGTCCCACGCCATAGCCGCCAGCACCTCGCGGCTGTTATCACGCGAACCGTCATTGACGAAAATCCACTCCCAGTCCAGAAACGCATTCGCAGTGATCAGCTCACGCCAGCGCTCCAGTCGCGGCGCTTCATTGTAGCAGGGAATGACCACCGACACGGCGCCAATGGCTTGGGGGTGCGCTGCTGCGACTTCCGGCCGGCCGTTCTTGTCATGCATCACCGGCCTCCATGCACTGCCAGAACACAGCCCGGGGACGCGAGTGCGATCACGCCGGGCAGAAACTGACAAGGCCAGCAAACGCATTGCAGCGTAGACCGGCCTCGATACTTATTCCGTGTCACCCAGGTCATAGCTGATCTGGAAGGTACTGGTGATACGCTGGACTTCCTCAATGGTCGTCTGCCCCAAGCTGACCTTCTCCCAGCCGTCCTGACGCAAGGTGCGCATGCCATGCTCAATGGCTGTTTTCCGCAGGACGCTGGTGCCGGCTTCCGCCGATACGAGGTCCTGAATTTCTTCGTCGAGCAGAAATATCTCGTATATGGCCACTCGCCCGCGATAACCGCTCTGATCGCATTCCAAGCAACCCGCCCCTTTCCAGGCTTTGACGTCTTCAGCGGCAATTCCGAGGACGTCGGCAATCTCAGCGCGCTCGCGCCGGCTGATATTCTCGTCTTCCACCTTGCAATGCTTGCAAATGCGGCGCACCAGGCGCTGGGCTAAAGCCGCAACCATCGACGCCGCAACCAAGTATGGCTCGACGCCCATGTTCACCAGGCGGTTAACCGCGCCAACCGAGTCGTTGGTGTGCAACGTTGACAGCACCAAGTGGCCCGTCAACGCCGACTGAATGGCAATGTCGGCCGTCTCGTTGTCACGAATTTCACCGACCAGAATGATGTCAGGGTCGTGCCGCAATATGGAGCGCAGCGCGCTGGCGAAGGTCAGGCCGATTTCCGCGTGCATCTGGATCTGGCTGGTGCCCTGCAACTCGTATTCAACCGGGTTCTCAACCGTGATGATCTTGCGTTCGGGATTCTTGTCCCGCACAAAGGCCAGCGCGGCGTACAGCGTCGTCGTTTTACCACTGCCGGTCGGCCCAGTCACCAAAACAATGCCATGAGGCAGAGACACTAGCCGCTTGAGAATGGTCAGCTGGAACTTGTTCAAGCCCAGCTCACTCATGTCAAGAAATATCGCACTGCTATTCAGGACACGCAGACAGATCGTCTCGCCAAAACGCGTCGGCATGATGGACACGCGCAAATCAGAGGTCTCACCGCCAAGGATCAGCCGAATACGGCCGTCATGCGGCAGACGCTTTTCGGCGATGTTCAGTCGCGCCATGATCTTTAAGCGGGACACAATCGCGTCGTGCAACGCGACCATACCTGGCGGTGTCGGGATTTCCCGCAACATGCCGTCTATACGGTAACGCAGGCGGACTTTGCCGCGGAAAGGCTCAATGTGAATATCGGTCGTATGCTGGCGGATGGCCTCGGTGATGATCTCATTCACCAGCTGGATGATGCTGGCATCCTCGCTCTGTGCTCCCGCGTCTAGATTCTGTTCTTCGCGGTCATCAAAGGTACCCTCGACCGTCTCAACGTTTTGAGTGCGGCGGTCCTGAGTGATCTGTATCACCTTGCCGGCACCGATGCCGTAGATTTTCTTCAGGGTCGTGCTGATTTCATTGGGCGTGGCCAAAACCGGATCAAGACGCACACCCAACAACAGCCGCAAATTTTCCCGGTCGTGCAGATTGGGCGGGTTAGCAAAGGCCGCCTTCATTGTGCCGCGCTCCAAGGCGATGGGCACAAACTGATAGTGCAAGGCGACCTTGGGCGACACCTTCTGAGTGGCGGTCTCGCTGATCTCGACCTCGCCTAAAATCACAAAGGGCACGCCGGTAACCTGGCTCAGAGCCCGGTACACCAGCTCCTGACTGGCAAAACCCAAATCCAAGATGGCCTGATGCGCGGGCGCCTGCTCGCGACGCATCCGCCGCCGAACCTGGTCGGCCTGCTCGTCATTGATCACCCGCTGCGCCAACAAAATGCCAAGAACGTCGCCGCCAGCCGCCAAGGGATTGGTCGTGTCACTCATCAATCGTCACTTTCTTTTCCTTGCCTAGCTCCAACGCGACTTCCTTGCCCTTGCCGTAGCTCAAAACAACCCGCTGCGCATCAAACGAACGCACGGTCATCGCATTGAAAACACGACCATTCGCCGGCAGATAAAATTTCCGCCCGACGCTCTGGGCCTTCTTGTTCCCCTTGCTGTTCTTCGCGTCAATAAAGGCCATCTCTTTGCCCGTGATGCCCTTGTACAGCCCCCGATACTTGACGGTGATCACCCACGGCGGCTCCTTCTTGTCCAGCGCAGCCGGCTTATCGCCCGCCTTAGGTGGCTGGGCGACGGCGCCACCGCCCGTTTTGGGCGGCGTCCCACCACCCTGTTTGGGCGGCGTCCCACCACCCTGTTTGGGTGCCTCGGGAGCCTTGGGTATGGTCAGCTGCCTGCGGAACACCATCGGATTTACGCCCGGCGGCAAGTCCTTCACCGGCTTGACGAAGGAGAAGGTGCTGGTGTCGAAATAATTGGGCAGTGCCGGCAAGCTGCTGCCCTGCCCAGTTGAGCCGCCGTCTTCCTTCAGCATATCGTAGGCGGCGAACAGCAGCACCAGCAGCACCAGTAACGCAATAGCCATCAAGATGGCGCGCTCCCATTCCTGCTTAAGCTTTTCAACAAAATTCTTCATGAACTAGCACCCGCCTATGCTGCTTATATTCCCGCTGGTTTCGGTTCAATAACTTGCCTACGGCTGCTGCGCACTGGCGTGCCTGGCGTCGGCCGGAAAAATGACGAACAGACAACCACGGCCGTGATGTTGCGCAATTCCAGCAGGCCATTTTCACCCGTCGGTCGCTTGACCTCACCTCGGGGAGTCTTGAATACCCGGTTCACTGTACCATCGGGATCAACCAGTATCTGCAACGCCGGCTGCGGCTGTTCTGCCAGCAGCTCCATCTGCTTCATCGGCAAAAAACACTCCTCGGTTTGCAGCGACTGGACAAATTTGATAAAGTTGACCATCGTCCCTTCCACTTGCAGCCGCACTGGAAATTCCAGCAGATACGGTTCCTTGTCCTGCGGATCAAGACTATAGGGTATCATCGGCAACACGCTTATTTTGGATGGCCGGCCCAGCCTAGCCCGCGTCAGCGACGGGTCGTTGGCAACCCGTAGGTTATTATCACGAGCACGGCGAACCACTTCTTGCACCGTCCACAATTTCAAGATCATCTGATATTTTTCGGGTTCGGCGGTGGACTCGTCCATGCCGAAGATCGACGGTTCCAATACGACCCTCATGCCCTGCAACATGGAATCTGTGCGGTCATAGAGGTCTTTGTACTCCGTCTGCGAGGCCTTGGTGACGAAGTTGGTGACATCACCGTAGGCATTGGTGATATTCTGATTGAACATGCTGGTGGCATGCTGCAGCACCAACTCGGCCTTGTTCTGCAGGCCCAGGTCGCGGGGGTCGGCCGCAAAAATACCGGCAACGGCCGCATCACCATCCTTGCCGCTTCTTTTCATTCCCTTAAGTACCTGCTCATAGCTTTGCAGCAAGGACTTAAGACGCGCTGAATCCTTGGGCCACAGCGACTCACTCAATTTCTTGTCCAGTGACGCGTACTCACCCACCAAATCCGAATAAGCATTCCACTGCGGACGCAGAAAAAACATGCCGTAGATCACCCCGACGACCAGTAGCAGAAACACCACCACCAGTAATACCCGGTGCTGCTCAGGCAGTTGCTGTAATTTCTCATCCAGATTCATACTGATTTCAATCCATATCGTTGTCGTGGCATCAACACCACCCCACGCCCGCACATCGGCGCGGCGGCGCGAAGCTCTTGGTCATTTCTTGCTCGCCTTGCCCTTGCCTTTGCCCTTGGCAGGCGGCGGCTCCGGTAGAGTAATCGGCTTCTTGGCAAAAGGTAATTTCAAAAAGAACTGCGTGTATTCATCAAGAGCCGGACGTCGTGGATTCGCATTGACCTGGAAGCCCTGGAGGAATTTTGCCCAAGGCTCAATGACTTCCAATTCCCGGCCGGTCCACTCGCTGCTTTCATCAAGCCAGTCGACGCCGGCGAAGTAGTTTTCTGGCACTTTGCGGTCTTTGTCCGGTTCACTGATAGCCTTGGGTTCATTGAGATTATTCTGGATGGCCAGCACGGCTTCGAATCGCTTGTTTTCCATGATCGGTGTAAAGCCACCCAGGACCATGTATGTCAGCAATGGCATGGTGCTCACATTGGTATAGCCAAGCTCCGCCTCTGCTTTGCCGTCTTTTGCAGGCGTCGCCCCCCCAAACATTGCCCCAGACCCCACCATAGCGGCTGCGGCTCCCGGCGCCGTTGGGCCGCCTTTGCCCTTTTCATCCTTGGCTGGCGCATTGGCACGATGACTGAATTCGTCGGCCAGATAGACACTCCACACGCCATCGGGAAAGGCCTCTCGCAATTTTTCCATGCTTTCAACAAAACGATGGGGACGCCAACCGTATTCAACAACGGGCAGCAACATTTTTTGATAAGCAGCGATCTGATCCTGCACGGCATCAAGCTTGGGCACCACCGAACTGCATTGTTTCAGCTCCCGCAGCTGCTCCTCCAGGCGCCGCTGCCCTTGTGACCAATGAACATGAAAGGACGCCATCACCCCATACACCAGCAGGAAGAACAGCGCCGCCGCCGCCGCTAGATAGGGAAAACGCAGGATGCGCTCCTTCTGCCAGCGCAATAGTTTGGGAATCAGTGACAAATGGAAGCGAACCTCGCCAAGGCCCTGCAGAGCCAGGCCATAGGCGACAGCGTAGGTTGGAGCAATCTGGCCGTCGATATCCGGCCCGAAAAGGGACACCTCGCAACCATAGGTCCGCGCCAGATGCCGCGCCAGCCCCGGCAGCTGCGCGCCGCCACCGCAGAGCCAGATACGTTCAATCAAGGCGTCCTTGAGCTCGCTGTGTTCGCCGCCCCGCCAGTGGTCGATGGCTGTACGCAACTCGGCTTCGAGTTGACGCATCGCCAGCAGCAGGGACTGCTCGTCGTTGACATCGTCCAGCGTCAGACTTTTTTTCCTGGCATCTGCTTCCGCTTCCGTACAGCCCAGCGCGTGGGCCAGCACTTGCGTGAAGCGCAGTGAACCGAACATCAGACTGCCCACATAAAGCACCTCGCCACCGGCGAGCACCACCACCGTCGAATTTTCGTGACCAATGTCGATCACCAGTCGCGGTGCTTGGGCACTGGCCTCTTCCGGCCGCAAGTGAAACAGGGCATTGACCGCTGCCATGCCGGACATGGCCATGTCGTCCAACCGCAGGCCCATACCAGCATAGCGCTCGGCGAATTCATCGACGGTCGTCTCACGGCAAATGCCGATCAGTACGGGGTTATTCCGTCCAAAAACCGCCGGCATGGGCTGATAGTCGTAGATGAAAGTGGCTTCCGACAGTCCTGCCAAGTGCAGAGTCTCGTAGTGGACCATCTTGGCCAGTTCGTCCGCCTTCACCCCGGCGGTGAAATCGCTGATCTGCGTCGTGGCCAGGTACTGCGGCAATGACACGCACAGCGGCTGCTTCTGGCAAGCCAGCTTATCCTGCAGCCATGGTGCAATGCTAGCATTCAGTTCGGACTCGTCCAGCAGGCCCTCTTCCTTGATGTCCAGCAGCGCCTGGCCCGACAAGACGATGCCCTTGCCGCGGCGGTCCAGCCGCAGCGCCTTGACCGCCGTCTGGCCGACGTCCAGCCCGATGCCTGTAGTATGACGTGTGATTCGCATAGTTCTCTTACTGTGCAGCGGCCGGCGTCACTTCGACGTATTCACCGCGATCATTGATCACATTGGCTGTTACAAAGATCAGCAGATTGCTCGGCATGGCGATGTTCTCAGTATGGCGGAACAGCGCCCCCAGCAGCGGCAGATCGCCCAGCAACGGCACTTTTTTCACCCGCTTGGTCTTGAGGTTCTCCATCATACCGCCTAGCACAACGGTCTGGCCACTGCTCACGCCGACAGTCGTCGCGATCATTTTCTCATTGGTTCGCGGCAATTTGACTTCGGTGCTGGCGCCTTCTTCACTGTCGCCGCCGCCATCCCCACCATCGCCATCGCCTTCACCGTAGGTGGTATAATCTTCCCATTTAATGAATTCTACGATTTCCGGCTTGAGACCGAGGAGAACGGTACGGCCGTCGTTGCCAATATTGACCCGCACATCGAAGGTGATACCCAAAGCCAGTTCGACGGGCGTGCCAGTCGGTACCAGGGTCTGGGTTTCAATGGTAGAACCGCCTACCGCCCCTTGCGACACCGTCTCCACATCGTATTCTTCGAAGTAGTAGATGTTGTCGCCCATGCGGAAACGCGCCGTGCGGTTATTCATCACCGTCACGCGCGGTGCGCTCAACGTAACCGCCGAAGCCTTGTTCTCAATCGCGCTGATCAGGACATCAAAGCTCCGGTTGGCAAGCACGGCGCTGACATTCATCAGGCCGACGCCGCTAGCGGCACCCGTGCGCAACGCGCCCAACTCGGTCAGCATGTTCGTCAGCTTCGCCCCCGTGGGGTCAGCCCTATCGGTATCATTTTCAGGAGCATTCAGACCTGACACGGCAGCACTCTGCGCGATTTCGACGCCGAGGTCCCGCAAATCGTCCTGGGCAATACTGATGAAGCGCGCTTCGATGGCCACCTGATAGGGCGGCTGGTCAAATTCGCGCACGAGCTCTTCGACCAGGCGCAGATTTTCCCGCGAATCACGCACAACAAGGATATTCCGGGTGCGGAATATCCGGAAGCTGGCCCCAACCGGGCTGTTGGCGAGCATCGCCGTCAGGGCTTCCTCCAAATCGTTATCCTCCTCGCCGGGAATGTTGCCACTACTGCCCATGGTGCTGCCCGGGGCACCGGGCCCACCCTGCGGCACGACGGGCAAGGCCCCCTGCGGCAGGCGGATGATGCGCGTTTCCAGCTGGGGTCCCTCGCTGACTTCAAGACTGCGGGTGACCCAAATGAGATTTTCACCGAGGTTGAAGGCAATGCCCATGTTCCGGGCAATGTAGCCAAACAGCTCCTTGAGCGGGACTTCGCTGACGCTGATGGTGAGGGTCTTCTCCTCCTGCAGCGCTTCATCGGCAATGACATTGAGCCCTTCGGCGTTAAGCGCTTGCACCAGCTCGGCGACGCCGGCGTTGGTCAGGTTGATCGTCACCTTGCGGTTCACCAGCTCTTCCATCGGTCCCGGCGGCAATTCAATCGGCTCCAAGCTTGAATCTATCACCACCGTTTTGCCGTAGTTGGCGGGAAGCACCCCAGCCTGCTGAACCTCCTGCAACATGGCCCCCTGGCTGAGATTCTGCTCGGCTGCCAGCGGCTTCATGGCGCGTGCCTGCGCAATACTCTCCTGCAAATACCCCACTTCGTCTTGGAACAAATCCAATTTCAGCAGCGGCTGAATGCTGGCTTCGGCGGCGTCGATTTCGCCGCGCTCCAGCTGTTTGTGGGCCGTGTCCAGGCGGCGGCGGATGACAGCACGGAATTCGCGCTGTTCATTGGCCTTGGCGACGGCCTCAATGTCTTCGGGCGTCTGGGGTTTGAGCGGATCACTAGGCAAATGCGCACAGGCCCCCATTAGCACCAGAATGCCTGCCATCGACAACAGCCCAATTTTTCTCATATCCACCATCCTCATTGCCATGCCACTCTCGTCGCTCAATTCAGTCTTGCCATTCCATAACCGGCTAACTTGCACCAGCCATCGCCGCAAATCCGGCTTTGACTGGCAATCATCAAAAGACTATCAAACCTCTATTCCCAACTTCCCTTCCAGTTCAGCTCAGTCCACTAACGCCTGAATAACATTCTTTATTGACAATGCTCCCAGCAGGCCAGCTGTTTTTTGTCCAATGAATCGGCCATTGATTACAGTACCCGCGCCAAGTCGACACGCAAGAAAACGCGCCAAATCATCATGTTGAGCGCCCCACCCCGTCAGACGCCCCCCCAAAAAAACAACGTAATCGGTCAGTAACCACCCCGGC
>JAQWBY010000282.1:0-2879 GCA_028706165.1 Lentisphaeria bacterium
GCGAAGAAGGCTTTTTTATCCACAGTTTCCGCAGATTCCCGCAGTTTATGGCGGCGTGTCTGGCCGCTGCGCGGCAAGACACGCCGCCGGTAGGGAGGCTTTTTTTTTCTCACGCGAAGGCGCGAAGGCGCGAAGAAGGCTTTTTTATCCACAGATTCCGCAGATTACCGCAGATTATGGCGTCGTGTCTTGCCGCTGCGCGGCAAGTCGCGCCGCCGGGAGGGAGGCTTTTTTTGTCTCACGCGAAGGCGCGAAGGCGCGAAGAAGACGTTGTTATCCGCAGATTCCGCAGATTGACGCAGATTATGGCGTCGTGTCTTGCCGCTGCGCGGCAAGTCGCGCCGCCGGGAGGGAGGCGCGAAGGCGCGAAGAAGACGTTGTTATCCACAGATTCCGCAGATTGACGCAGATTATGGCGTCGTGTCACGCCGTGGGTGGGGGAGGTGCGAAGGAGACCAGCCCGTGGTTGCGCCTCGGACTGGCGAAGAGGGCTGCGGTGGGTTTTGTGTTGGGGTGGGCGTGGTGTTTTGGGCCTGGGCGGTATATTAGCGCGGTTTCGAGGTGGTTTGTGCGTTGGCTGCGTGGCAATAACAGGCGTGGGCAGTTGCTAACATGGTGACGGTCACATGCGTGGGATCGGGTGATATTCATGACTATTCGAGCGGTAGTGTTGAGTTTTATCTGCGCTGCAGTGTTATGCGGCGTGGTGTATTTCAATGACGCGGTGTTGTTTCAGAACATGTGCATCGGCAATCACATGCCAATGGTCGTTTTTGGCGGTCTGCTGCTCATTGTGCTGTTTCTCAATCCGCTGCTGCATGTCCTCAGTCGGCGCCTGCCGGGGCTGAGTTGGCTGCGGCCATTTCGGGCGGGTGAGCTGTTTTTGTTCATGGCGTTGATGCTGCCGGTTTGCGCGGTGCCCTATTCGAGTCTTTTTCGGATGCTGCCGCGGGGCGTCATGCTGCCGCATCATTTTGCGAAGATTGATCAGAGTTGGAAGCTCATCTCGGCGGACAAAAAGACCTTCACGCCGGCCACGGAGCTGCTGCCGCGGCGGATGCTCGCCGACGCTGAGTACAACGACGGCAATGCCCTGCTGGAATTTCTGCAGGGGACGCCGGTGCCGCCGGGGCGGGAACACATATCATGGGACATGATCCCTTGGGGTGCGTGGGTGGACACGCTGAGTTTCTGGCTGCCGCAGTTCATGCTGATCTGGCTGGTGTTGGGGGCGCTGGCGCTGGTTTGTCACAGGCAGTGGTCGGAGAATGAGCACTTGCCCTATCCCATAGTGCAATTCACGCGGGCGATGTTGCCGGAGAGCGGCCGGATGCTCGGGGCGGTGTTTCGCAACAAGCTCTTTTGGGTGGCATTTCTGATCGTCTTTGCCATCCACATCAACAACTACCTCTACGTGTACAACAGCGCCTACCTGATCGAGTTTCAGCGGAACATCGACATGCGGCCGTTGGGGACGCTTTTCCCGGCGTTCATGCGTGGCGGCGGCGGTTCTTTGTGCACCATCAGGGTTTTCTTTACCGCGATTGCCATAGCCTACCTCGTGCAGACCGACGTGTCGTTGGCCATCGGCTTCGGGCCCTACATTTTCGCGATCGTCGGCGGCATCCTCGCGGGCTATGGCTATTCCGTACGGGAGGGAACGCTACTGACGCCGAACATCATGAACGGCTGGGTCATGGGTGGTTTTGTGGGATTCTTCTGCATGATGGTTTTCACTGGCCGCTACTACTACTTGAACGCGATCAAGGAGGCGCTGGGTTTGCGGAAGAGCAGCGAGACCACGCCCGGCAGCGCTTGGGCGATGCGGCTGGCGGCGCTGGCCTTCGCGGCTTTCGTGATGAACTTGGTGCTGGTCGGGTTGGACTGGCCACTGGCGTTGCTCTATACGGCGCTGATCGTGATACTGCTGCTGGTGTTGGGGCGGATCATCGCCGAGACCGGCGCCTTCCATTTATGTCCGGGACTCTATGCCTGTACGGTCTTTGTGGGCTTCATGGGCGAGCAGTCCTTGGGGCCGGTGGCGATGATCACGCTGAGTTTCATCACTTGCATCATGATGCACGACGTGCGTGAGCACTTCATGCCTTTCATGGTCAATGCCTTGGAGATTAGTAAGCAGGGCGCGCTGCCGCGTAATCGCATGCTGTTGTTGACAGTGTTGATCATCGTCCTGGGCATGTGCATTGCGGCGCCGATCACGCTGTACTGGTCGTATGATCAGGGCATCAATTGGCGTGACGGCACGTCGACTGTGCTGGTGCCACGACAGGCTTTTATGAGCACCATACCAGCGCGGAACAGCCTGATGGCGCAAGGGACGCTTGAGCAGGCGACGGCGGCGCGCGGCCTAGAGCGTTTTGGGCTGGTCAAGCCGAAGCGGCCTTACGTGCTGGCCTTTGCGGCGACTTTTGTGGGGGTGATGCTCTTCAGCGTGGCGCGGCTGCGTTTCGTGTGGTGGCCGTTGCATCCCGTGATGTTCTGCCTGTGGCCGCATTATCCCGGGCTGATGATGGCGTCGTCATTCATCTTGGGGGGCTGCCTGAAGATCATCGTCACCAAGTACGGCGGCAGTCGCAGCTATCTGCTGCTCAAGCCGCTGATGTTCGGGCTCATTGCCGGTGATATGCTGGCCGGTCTTACCGTGATTCTCTCTGGCGCCGTGTATTATTTTGTCACCGGTACGCCGCCGAAGACCTATTGGGTGCTGCCTGGGTGACAGCGTGCGCAGGAAAGGGAGTTCCATTGCCTCTTTGGCCCCAGTCAGCTTCGCCGACTGGGGCCAAAGAGGCCGAGGAACACGAGCATAGAAGACGCGTAACCCAGGGCGGCGCACGCCTTCGGCGTTGCTTGCCCTGGGC
>JAQWBY010000282.1:2979-5290 GCA_028706165.1 Lentisphaeria bacterium
GAGGCCGAGGAACACGAGCATAGAAGACGCGTAACCCAGGGCGGCGCACGCCTTCGGCGTTGCTTGCCCTGGGCTGGTATGTTTCGCGCTTTCAGCGCTTCTGCCGCTTCGCGGCGATGAAAGGCCATCTGGGTGCTGCCTGGGTGACAGCGTGCGCAGGAATGCGTAGGACAGGGAGTTCCATTGCCTCTTTGGCCCCAGTCAGCTTCGCCGACTGGGGCCAAAGAGGCCGAGGAACACGAGCATAGAAGACGCGTAACCCAGGGCGGCGCACGCCTTCGGCGTTGCTTGCCCTGGGCTGGTATGTTTCGCGCTTTCAGCGCTTCTGCCGCTTCGCGGCGATGAAAGGCCACTACTGATCGGCCGCTTTTTCGCGGACGGATCAGACGGATCAGACGGATCGGACCGATCCGACGACTTGATCAGTCCGATCGGTCCGATCGGTTCGATCGGCGGAGCTCAGAGATTTTCGAGGATTTTGTCGGTCATGGCTTTGGTGCCGAGTGGCGTGGTGCCATTATCGAGGATATCGCCGGTGCGGAAGCCGGCCTGGAGCGTCTTGTCGACGGCCTGTTCGATGCGTTCGGCTTCGGCGTCCATGGCGAATGCGTAGCGTAGCATCATGGCGACGGAGACGATGGTGGCGATGGGGTTGGCGATGCCCTTGCCGGCGATATCGGGTGCGGAGCCGTGGATGGGCTCGTACATGCCGCAGCGGGTGTTGCTGAGCGACGCCGAGGGCAGCAGGCCGATGGAGCCGGTGAGCTGCGACGCTTCGTCAGAGAGGATGTCGCCGAACATATTGGCGGTGACCATCACGTCGAATTGCGCGGGATTTTTGACCAGCTGCATAGCGGCGTTGTCCACCAGCATATCGCTCAGGGCGATATCCGGGTAGCTCTTGGCGATTTCGTGGACGCGTTCGCGCCAGAGGCGTGACGACTCCAGCACGTTGGCCTTGTCCACGCTGCAGAGTTTTTTGCCGCGTTTTGCGGCCAGCTCGAAGGCGACCTTGGCGATGCGGTCGATTTCGGTCTGGTTGTAAGTCTCGGTATCGAAAGCGATGGTGTTGCCCTCGGCGTCCTGTTTACGGCCGCGTTCGCCGTAGTAGCAGCCGCCGGTGAGTTCGCGGACGATGACCATGTCGAAGCCCTTTTCGGCGGTTTCCTGGCGCAGTGGGCAGGCGCCTTTGAGCACGGGGTAGAGCCGTGCGGGGCGGATATTGGCAAAGAGCCCGAGTTCCTTGCGGATGCCGAGGAGGGCGCGTTCGGGGCGCAGGTGTCCGGGCAGGGTGTCCCATTTGGGTCCGCCGACGGCGCCGAGGAGCACGCTGTCGCTGTTTTTGCAGGTGGCGATCGCCTCGTCGGTCAGTGGCACGCCGTGTATGTCGATGGACTTGCCGCCGGCGATGACGGGCTTGTAGGTGAAGCGGCCGGGGGCGACCTGGTCGAGGATGCGGATAGCCGAGCTGACGATTTCGGGGCCGATGCCATCGCCTTCAATGACTGCGAGAGTGTAGTTGCTCATGCGAGTTCCTCCATGGCCTGAAACAGTCCGCCCTTGCTGATGATCTTTTGCAGGAAGGTTGGGAAGGGCGGGAAGCTGCCCTCGGTATTTTTGCTGAGATTGCGGATCCAGCCCTTGTCGAAATCGATTTCGAGCTGGTCGCCCTCGTCGATATCGCCGTCGAATTCGACGATGGCCAGGCCGGTGTTGATGGCATTGCGGTAGAAGATGCGGGCGAAGCTCTTGGCGACGACGCAGGCGATGCCGGATTCCTTGATGGCGATGGGCGCGTGTTCGCGGGACGAGCCGCAGCCGAAGTTATTGCCGCCGACCATGATGTCGCCGGGTTTGACGCGGCCGACGAAAGTCGCGTCGAGGTCTTCCATGCAATGCGCGGCCAGTTCTTTGTGGTCGGAGGTGTTCAGGTAGCGCGCGGGGATGATGACGTCGGTGTCGACGTTGTCGCCGTAGCGAATGACGGTGCCGGTTATTTTCATAGTGAGTGTACCTCTTTGTAGTGCTTGACTCAGAGCGTGGCGGGGTCGGTGATGACGCCGGTCAGGGCAGACGCGGCGGCGACTTCGGGGCTGGCCAGGTAGACTTCGCTTTCGGGGTGGCCCATACGGCCGACGAAGTTGCGGTTGGTGGTGGCCAACGCGCGTTCGCCTTTGGCGAGAATGCCCATGTGCCCGCCCAAGCAGGGCCCGCAGGTCGGCGTGGACACGGCGGCGCCGGCCTCGACGAAGATTTCGAGCAGGCCTTCTTTCATGGCCTGCAGGTAGATTTTCTGGGTGGCCGGGAAGAT
>JAQWBY010000283.1 GCA_028706165.1 Lentisphaeria bacterium
GTCGCCAAGGATGGGCGCGGTGACATTGGGAATTTCGTCCTCGGCGAAAGTCACGGGGCAGCCGAAGGCTTCGGCCTCGACGGAGAGGTCCATGAAGGCGGTGCAGGCGTCGGCGCGGCCATCGTCGGCGACGGCTTTGAGGCACTGCGCTTGGAGTTCGCCGGAGCGATACGCGTCAGAGGCGCTGATGCCGAGTTGCCGCATGGCCGGCGCGGTCATAATGGGTATAGCCAAGCGGCGGCGTGAACTGAGAATACGCTGAATGAACTGGCTGCTGTTAAAAGGCATGGTCGTGCTCCTCGTCGTTGCGGTTACGGCTGGCGGCGGTTACGCAGGATTCAGAGTTTCCAGAGGGTCTTGAGGTAAGCCATGTACTGCTGGCAGATATCGACGGGGACATTGGCGGGGATGTGGTTACCGACGGCCCAGATCAAGCCCCGGCAGGACTTGGCGAGCTCGTGGGTGCGGTCCATTTCGGCCTTGACCTGGTCCCAGCTACCGAAGGTCATGGTGCGGCAATCCACAGCGCTGCCGATGAGGCAGTGCGTCTGGCCGAAATTGCGCACGACCCACTCGAAGTCGTTGCTGGGCTCGAAGATGAAGCCGTCGGCGCCGGCTGCCGCCAAGTCGGGCATGAATTCGGTGAAGGTGCCGTCGCTGCAGAAGAGGACTTTTTTGCCGGCGCGGTGCAGTACCTGCCAGAGCTCGGCATAACGGGGGATGATATTCTGCCGGTAGTAGTCCGGATGCAGGAAGGGGCCGCTGGTCCAGACGAAATCGTCATGCTGGATGAACACGTCGGCAGAACATTCCGCCTGAGCACGGACATAGTGCGCGGTGTAGTCGGCGAAGCGCTTAAGCACCACCGCGAAGCGCTCGGGGTCGGCGGCAGCGAGCAGCAACATGTCCCAGCCAAAAGCCTGAATACAGCCCGAAATGATGGTCTTGTAGTAGCCCATGGTGCAAAGCTGGTCCGGATTGGCGGCCTGCTGGGATTGATACCAGTTTTGGTAAAAGCGAACGAGTTCCCGGTGCTCGGGTACGCCATATTCGCGGGCGGGATCAAAATCGTAGATTTCTTCAGGGTCGGTAAAAGGACAGATTTTCGCCTCGCGGCGGTCGCTGCCGCCCTCGGCGTAATCGGCATGGCCCATGTCGGTGACGCGCCCCTGCTTGGCCCAGTTGACGGGGCCGTCATTGACGCCCCAGAGGAAGTCGTAGTGCCACAGGCGATGAAAGGCCCGCGTGTCATCGGCGTTGCCCTGGTAGTTGGGCAGTTCCGTGGCCAGCAGCTTCTGGTGATAGGTCGATACGGAGTACTCGGTGTGGCCAGGCCGGGGCGTGGGCTGGAGCTTGATGGCATTGAGAGCGAGGTCGCGGCTCATAGTGGGGCTCCCGAGGCGTTGAGTGGTGAAGAGGAAAGACGGTCGGCCAGTCGTGTGCCGCTGAGCAGGCAACAAAGGCGGCGGCGCAGGTAAGCATGATAGCCTCTTTTTCCTCTACATTAACCCCCAAAAAGCGCCGCGCTTCATGCATATTAGCGCGAAGTTGCTCTATTTTGTTCTATACGATGTTGCCGCCCTATGGCGATAAGCCATGGCGTAGGCCGCCCTTTCAGAGCTCTCGACTGCTCTCGACTGCTATCGACGGCTCTCGACTGCTCTCGACGGCTATCGACGGCTCTCGACTGCTCTCGACTGCTATCGACTGCTCTCGACTGCTCTCGACGGCTTTCGACTGCTCTAGACTGCTCTCGACTGCTCTCGACTGCTCTCGACGGCTATCGACTGCTATCGACGGCTATCGACTGCTCTCGACGGCTCTCGACGGCTCTCGACTGCTCTCGACGGCTCTCGACGGCTCTCGACTGCTCTCGACTGCTATCGACGGCTATCGACGGCAAGCGGGCGACAATCGTCGCGAACGCTGGCCGGGGCAGACAATCGTTCCGCCCCTACACAATTGGCGGCTACTTTTTGGCTCCCTGGCCTTTATCCCGCTGTTGTTTCATAGCGCGTGGGTCTCCCGGCGGGCGGGAGCTGGCATTGACGTAAAGCGAGGCGACGGGCAGGTGGTGCGTGTAGGCGAATGCCTGCGTGCATTCATCGGCAGGGATAACATTACCGTGCAGCGGCTGGCCATTGCCTTCAGCGCTGGCGCTGATGTTCGCCGGCCATGGTCGCGAGTAGTGGTGAAAGGCGGGGCAACGCACTTGCAGGGTAACCCGGTCCTTGTCGGCGGGAATAACGTTGCCCCTGGTGAAGATCAGCTCTTTGCTGGCGAGAGTGATGGGACCGGCAAAGCCGTCGAGGCGGGCGGCGATAAAGGTCAACAAGCCGTAATTGGGCCGGCTCAGAGACGATTTAGTCGTGTAAACCAAGAAAGACGGCTGGGGCGGACCGATGCGTAGCCAGTAGCGGTAGTCGTTGCCGCCCGCGCCGGTGACATCGCGAATCTGGATGTCGTAGACGCCATCGGCGGGAAAAGTGGTCATGAGATAGGGATCGACGTATTGCAGGCAAGTGCCAGCGTTGAAAGGCACGGGATAATCGTCTACGGTGGCAATGACGCTGCCGTCCGGCCCGCGAATGCTCATGACGGCGTCCAGCGGCGACGCGCACTGTCGTGCGGCAAGGTCAAAAACGACGGTGGCGCCCTTTCTACCGATGACACGGACGCTGTCCGTCTCGCCGGGCCGGGCAATGGTGCCGGCGACGACCTGCGCCGTGGCGCCGTCGAGGGGGCGCCGGTCAGCTTCGTCGTCACCGACCTGCGGCAACGTCGACCAGGGTGGCGAGGTGAAAGAGTACGGGCGCGTGCCCAGACTGATGTCCACACGATAGACAAAGTCCTCGCGGCCGCGGTAGAGGTTGTCGCGCACCTCCAGGGTGTAATCACCATCGGCCGGGCAGGGGAAGCGGAGGACGGGATCGGGATCAAAATACTCGTCGTCAGCAAAGGCGACTTCGCGCCCCGCCGCATCAAGCAATCGCAATACGGCTTGGAAATGGCCCGGCACGGCGTCGCCGATGAAGGGCAGAAGGCGCCGTCCGCTGAGGGCGAAACTGTAGGAATGGCCGCCCTTGAGGGCGACCACAAAGCGGTCCGTCTCACCAGGCAGGATTTGGCCGTCCAACACGGCGGGGACGACTGCCACGCGCGGCGGGGCGGCCGGCTCTTCGTCGGGCGCGCGATAGCTGGGCTCGGGACAATGCGGCACGGCATCGACATAGAACCGCTTTGGCGCCGATATGCCGCCGCGTCCGTAGAGCCGCAACTCGCGTTCGCCAGGCGCCGCGTCCGCCGCGACAACCACATCGACAATAGCGAGCTGCCGGATGGCCGGCGACGCCTGCAACGCATTAGGGATGGTATGAAGGTTCTTGAGGACCAAGCGCAATTCCATAGGCGCGAGCTCGTGGAGTTTCTGCCACCAGGCATTTTCGCGCCAACCGTCGGTGCTTTCCGGCAACGGCGGCTGGGCCTTGTTGCCCTTTTCGATGGCCGCGATCCACCCCAACAGATACTTGCGCTGGCGACCATCCGCGCGCGGGAAATTGGGCACGATGGTGATTTTGCTGACGCTGACGCCCTCGCCCGTAACAATGCCACCCTGGACACCCTGCAGATACTGCCCGCCGAGGAGCAGCCGCACGCTGCTGCCAACCTGGGCGCCACAGGGATAGACGTAGCCAACAAAGGGGTCGGCAGCCAACGCGCCGGCGCTGCCGCCAAGCATGAGCAACAACAGCAGCGCCGGCAGCACTCGGACAAATCCTGTTCGCGGCGATGACGTCATGGCTTCACCTCGCTGTGTACGTACAGTTCTTTCAAGCGACCGGCCGGCGACGCCGGCGGCAGCACGGTCGTCTGCAGGCCGATGGGATTGGGCAGTGGCCCGTCTGGGTCGATGCCGCATAGCTCGTAAATGCTGCCAAGCAGGTCCTGCGGCGCCACGGGCCGGGTGACGACCTCGCCGGCGACCTCATCCGATACGCCAACGACCCGCCCACCCGCAAAGCCACCGCCGGCAACCACCGCCGAAAAACACTTCGAGTAGTGGTTGCGGCCACCATTCCACGGCGCCTCCCAGTCGATCTTGGGGCCGCGGCCGAATTCGCCGGACCACCAGACGATGGTACTGTCCAGGAGATTGTTTTCGGCCAGATCCTGCAGAAGTGTGGCGAAAGCCTGGTCCATTTCGGCGGTGCGCTGCTTCATGGTTTCAAAATGGCGCTTATGGGAATCCCAACCCTGCGCATTGATGGTGATGTAGGGCACCCCGGCCTGCACCAGGCGACGAGCCACCAGGCACGACTGGCCAACGGAATTGCGGCCATAGCGATCGCGCATGGCGGCCTCTTCGAGGCTGAGGTCAAAGACTTTGGCGGCGTCCCCTTCGATCACCTTGCGGGCGTAGGTGCCGGCTTCGGCAAAGGCCTGGAGTTCGGGGCAGGCGGCCGGCGCATGCTGGCGGAGGGTGTCGAGCTTGTCAAGCAGCGCAAAGCGCTGGCTGAGCTCCTTGCTGCTAAGGCCGCTAGGGGGAACGATGCCATCGACAATGAAGCGGGTCTGGCTGGGGTTGCCGCCGGTCACCAGCGGGCTGTATTCTTCGCTGAGGAAGCCAATTTCGGAAAAGCGGCCCTTGGGGATGGTCAGGATGACGTAGGGCGGGATGTCGCCCTGGTACTCCTTGGCCTTGAACATGGCGATGACGGCGCCAATGGCGGGGTACACCTTGCCATCGCCGGGCTCGCGGCCGGTCTGCATGAGGTAGGTCGCAGTTTCATGGCCGCGATGGGGGTGAGTCATGGTGCGGATGATGGAATACTTGTCGGCCTGCTGCGCCAGTTTCGGCAGCATCTCGCCGATCTCAATACCAGGGACATTGGTGGGAATGGCTTTGAGGCCATTGCTGTAATCCTTGGGCGCGTTGGGCTTGGGATCGAAGGTTTCCAGCTGCGAGGGGCCGCCCCACACCCAGATTTCGATCACGGAGCGAGCGCCCTTGCGGTCGCCAGCAGCGTGCAGACCGGCAACCAGGGAGCAGACAAGCAAGGCTATGGCGCGGAAAGTGTTCATGGCGAGGCGCTCCTGGATGGTCGTGGCAGATCAATGCTGATAAAGGAATTCGCTGGTATTGATGAATACCCAGGCGAGGTCCTGCTGGAAACGCCAGCGGGCCTTGCCACCGGGCTGCAGGGACCACTCGTCGCGCAGCAGCTGATATTCGTC
>JAQWBY010000026.1 GCA_028706165.1 Lentisphaeria bacterium
GCCGACTTCGCACTATGATTTATTGCTCGGATAGCGATAAAAAACTAGGTCCTGAGGTTCCGTGGCCATACTTTACGGTGGAAGGGTCGGAGAAAATCTCTGTTTTAAGCGAAAAAATGGAGAATTGCCTTGCGACTAGGGCAATTCCGCATAGGTTAGGCCGCAGAGACGATGCGCTCTTAAAAGCAGTTTCCTTCACGAATTTGGAGCCTTTGAAAATATCAGGAGAAATTTGCCAAAACACAACAGAGAATATGATGCGTATTTCGGGCTAAACAGGCAAGGATTTTTGGCTAAAATTCGGTGGGTGTCATATGATTGACTTTAGTGGAGAAGCTTTCCCAAAGATTGTTCTGTGCTCCAAGATATTTCGACAGTTAACGGACTCCATCCACGCACTTTCCCATCCTTAGCTTATCGAGCTAACACCTGTATTGTTTCCACGATGCTATTATAAAATTTCCGCATGGCATGGTTGGTGTTCTGCAGAACCACTGGACTGACAAGGCACAAAATGGCTCCACAATTGATGATGACACACAGCCAGAATATAACTTTGAAGGAAGTCTTGCTGCGCTTGTGTCTGTACTTCTGTTGTGCAAAGATAGCGCCTGGCCAGCCGCATAGAAGTTCCCAAAGATGCAGATTCGTTTCCGGAATACGCCAGTATTTGTACTGCGCCAGGAACTTGTCCACCCGATAGAACGCTATTGTGAGCAGACTGTTAATGACAAATGCCGTTGTCACTCCCAATGCTAAACTGTTTTGCCACACGGCAATCGCGGCAGGAATGAGCACTGCTAACAGCCAGCAGTCTGCCAACCTACGCATAAAACGAGGCACAACCGGCAGATCTCTCTTTTCGCTAAGAATTGTCTGAAATGCCTCTTCAGCTCTGGGACGGTTGTGCTTATCGGTCGTTAACGTATAGAAGAACAACTCTCCGACAGCAGGACGTCTGGCCTCTTTCTTCAAAGACTTCACGTGCAAGAATACTTTGCAACCACCACTTTCTGGTGTAATAAAGCCGTAGCCTCTCTCGTCATTCCATTCCGTCAAGGTCCCTATGCCTTGCAACAGATCTGGCGACTGTGCAGTCGTAACATCACGTTTTAACCGGAGGTGTGTCATTCGTTCTATGTTTGAAGTTGAAAATGGTATTGATGGAAACGCTTCTATCTTTGAGTTAAACCCTACCGCAGAATCTTTGCTGCGCATCACATGGAAATATTCGTGGACTATAACATAAATCCTCAAGCCCGCTGGTTTTGATATTTACCATCATTTTTTGCATCTTCCTTGTTTTGCGAAAAACATAGAGCATTAAGTAGCCCGCAAGGCAAGGACAAATATAGTTATCGGATGACCTCTAGTCATCGCTGGAACCCCATCCACAACATTTGACTATATTTTTTCGCCACCTACCTTTGCTCGATGTTCGCACCTACGGTTGATTATCGGATTGGACCACAATGACAAGACTGCTGACTTTTTCCATAGCTGCCGTTCTCCTGCTCTTCGCCACCGGGACGGGGTGCGCGGTGGTGCCGAATGGCGCCGCCCGCCAGGGCCACAGCGGGCCGGTTCTCCTCTTCCGCAGCGGCTTCGAGGCGGACACCGCCATTGAGCAGGTGTCGGCCACGAGCGACAAGCTCGTCGGAACCGACCGTTCCGTCGCTGGTAACAGCAATTGGACCACCATCGCGCCGGACACGAACGGCAGAATCAACGGCGGCAAACTGAACTACAACCACGGGGACTGGACCTGCCGCCAGGCAAGTATCGCGCCGGAGCCGACTGCCCCGGACAACCGCGTCCTCCGCCTTCGGGGGGTGCCCTTCCCCGAGACACCTAAATTCCGCATCCAGGCCGATTTTTCATCCCCGGTCCAGCAGGGTCTCAAGGAGTTTTCCTGCTCGGTCAGGCTCAATGTTCCCGAGACCATGGCCGCCCTTCGGGACTACCCGAAGGCGATTACCTGGCTGACAGTCGCGGAGTTCTGGAACGATTCTGCCTGGACCTCCCGCGAAGACACCGAACACGCCTTCCGGGTGACCGTCGGCATCGGCAAGGACGCCGGGGCCGGGGAGGAGCTGTATTTCCGCATCTCCACCGATGACTTCAGCCACACGGGAACCGGAGCGAAGCGCAAATACAAGCAGATTCATCTCGAAGTGGAGCGGGCCGCGCATTTCCCGATTCCGTTCGACACATGGCTTACGCTGGAGTACTACTTCCGGGACGGGGATCAGAACGAAGGATTGTTCCGCATGGCCGCCACCCCCGCAGGCGGGGAGCGCCAGGAAATCTGCACGCTGCACTCGATCATGCACAGCCCCCAGAATCCCGATCCCAAAGGCGTCACCTACTGGGCACCAATCAAGATGTACACCTCGGCGACTCTCGCCGCCTGGATGCAGTCCCAAGGCAGGGAACTCGAACTCCTCTTCGACGATCTCGCCATATGGACAGGCCCCCCGCCCGGCAGGCCGGAATCAGATGCGGGGCTATAACCTATATCCCGTAGGGTATCCTGGAGGAACGCTACAGCATACCCGCCGTCGCTGACCTCACGATTGGCGCCCGTCACGAAGACGATCACCGCCTGGTGCAGTCGTCCTTGGCTTGCTCCGCCATCGCCTGCGGGATTGCCGGCGGATGCGGCGAAAGAGACGTCGCACGAGTTTGCAGTGTGATATATTGCTCGGATAGCCATATAAACAGAAGTTTATGAAAACCGAAGCCCAGAGATTTATTGTCAGAGTAAGCGGCACCAGACCAACAAATCATCACCAGAGGGGGCTAGAGTGGACATCACGTCTCTTTTCCGCAAGACATTCGCCGCCTTTGCGCTAAGCATAGCTGCATTGTGTTTGGCACAGAGCGCCGCGCCGTTCAAGGTGGCTGCCGTTTCCAGCAGGCCGTCATTGCTTTTCACCGACAACGAGCCAGTCAGGATCAAGGCGAGGGTGGAAGGCGGCAGCGGTGCGGTTGCGGTCGAGTGCATCGCCAAAGACAGTTGCGGCGACTGGACTGCCGTCACGACTCTGGCGATTCACCGGAAAGGTTCGGAGATGGCAGAGGCCGAGCTGCCTCTGAAATTTCCAGGGCGCGGGTATTACAAGCTGGAACTCACTGCCCAATGCGGAGACGCGACAGCCAGAAACACCATTGCGGCTGGCATCGTCTACCAGCCGCTGCCAGCGACGGTCAGCTCCCCTTGGGGCATCATGTATGGTGTCTACAAGGGATTTCCGCCAGGCTTCAACGTAAAGGATCGTCCTGCCTGCATCGCAGAGAGCATGAGAATGCTGGGCGCCTCCTGGACAAGGCTGAACTTCTGGACCCATACTTACAAGGTCGAAGTAAAGGACGGCGTTGTGGTGCTTGATCTGTCTCGTATGCGGCAGCAGGTGGACGAGTTTCGCAAGAGGGGCATCAACATCCTGGGCGAAATCGTCCAGACCCCGCGCGTGCTCTCAAGCAAGCCAGAGGCTGCGGAGAGAAAGGGATTGGATGCCGGCCCGCTCTATGTGCGTGTCAAGCCCGCAGACTACAAGCTATGGGATCAAATGGTGGAGCAGATTGCCAAGGAGTTCAAGAACGACATCCAGGTATGGGAGGTTTGGAACGAAGTCGATTATGTAGGCCACTACTGGGCGGGAACCACAGAGGAATACCTCGAACTGCTGGAGCATACCGGCGCAGCGTTGCGCAAAGGCAATCCGTCGGCTAAAGTCGCCGCCGCCGGCTTCACCCGCAACTTCAAAGCGGCCATTCCCTTCTTCGAAGCCGGTTTTGGCAAAGGCGTGGACATTTTGACCGTGCATTACACCGAGCAGCGGGACGGAATACCGGAGCTTCAGAAGCTGCAAGGCAAATACGGCTTGAGCCTTCCCATCCAAAACACGGAGGAGTCCATCGAGATACCGTTGAACAACCTCTCCCACGGTATCCGCACGTTCAAGTTCATCCACATGCTCGACGATCTTCCAACCCTGCGTCCGCTGATGAAGACAGACTGGCAGCTGCATGCGGCTGCGGTGACCTATTCCGTAGGGGCGCAGCTGATAGGCGACAAGACGTTCCGGAGAGTCCAAGAGCTTCCAGGCTTCAAGGTCTATTACTTCGGCGAGGAAGGCGATCTCGCCGTGATAACCCCATATAGCACCCCGGTCAGACTGATGAATGGCTCTGGCTTGGAGCGGATCAAGGTCAAGGCCATTCCGGCTGAAGGACGCGAGATGCTTGGAGTCGATGCCCTGGGCAGGGAGGGGAAGCTTCCTGGCGGGGAAGGGGAAATCCATTTTCCCCTGAACGTCACTGTCTTCGACGAAAGCCAGGACGACGCCATTCCGCAAGTTGTCTTCTTCATCAGGAACTGCAAGGAGATTGTCTCGGTCGAGGGCGTTTCATCTGCCACCAAGGCTATCGTCGTGGTGGAAGCCGAGGATGGGGAGTTCGACCGCAAAAGCATCTCGGTCATCGCGGACAAGGAGTATTCCGGCGGGAAATATCTCAACATCAGCCGGAAGGAGGCGCCTGGCGTGGAGGGCTATGGCGTTGATCTGAAGATGAACGTTCCAGCCGATGGCAACTATCGGGTCTGCTTCTCCGGTAATAGCTTGAGCCGTCTTGCCGCGCCAGCATCCTTATCGTCATTCGAGTGGAGCTTTGACGGCGGTCCGAAAAACCTGGCCGGAGGCAAAGCCCTCAAAGCAAGACGATACGGAATAGAAGGCGCTCCGGCAGGCATTTCGGAGCTTGGCATGGTTCATCTTAAGAAAGGTCCGCATGTTTTCCGTCTGCGTCTGACGGCTCCAAGGGAGCAGCCAGACCAAAACTGGGCTCTCTGGATCGACTCCATAGCCCTTGTGCCTGTGCAGCAGTGAAGAACGGGGCTATAACATAAGTCCTGGCCCCCAAAGAATTGAACAGGGCTATACGCGTAGAAAGTCATAACCGTTGCCCCCCGAGCATTGTGGTCAGGATTTGTGTTATAGTCCAGGTTTTCGCAGCGGAGATCCTTGCCTGTTTTTTCCTTATAAATTCTCCAATAATTGGCTGAAAACACTATGAACAACTCAGAAGTCAATATGAACATTTCGTTTTCTATTCACCCCAAATGGAAATCCGTCATTGAGAAAAAATGGCCTGATTGGAAACAACCGTCAGAAGCCCCCGGACTTGATTTGCAGTTTGCGTTTGTCGATGACAAGCTGCAAGATGAAATGCACTATCTATATGTATCCAGTGGGAACGATGAAGACTTCTTCATAATAGAAGTTCCGTCCATACGTGAGTTATTCCGTGGCAACCGTAATCCTGGCAGCTTGGGAAATACCAGCGATGTGAAATATATGTATATCATCACCTATGTGGAAAGACAGTGGATTGCCCTTGTCAATGAAGAATTTCTTGATGTTCCCAGAGACATGACAATGAAAGAAATCTACTCGCAGTTGCGTCGCAGGCCGGATGGTTCCTCTCATAACACCGATACCATTTATTCCGTCATCTGGCAATGCTTAGCCTTTTTGACCGGTGTCATGGAAATCAGTGAAGCGGAATATACAGCCATTCTTTCACGCCTGGTGCGCAGCGCATCGACTTTTTGCACCAGCGTTGCAACTAAGAATATGTATGAGCAACTTTTAAATGTCTACTGAGCACATTTCAACAAAATCCTAGGCTATAACATAAGTCCCGGCTCCCAAAGAATTGAACAGGGCTATACGCGTAGAAGGTCATAACCGTTGTCCTCCCCCCGAGCATTGTGGTCAGGATTTGTGTTATAGTCTACATTTTTGTTTGTGTGTGGCTGCGGGGTGTTGATGGACACGCAAAACCGAGAGGTGGAGAATGCTTGATATCGCAGGTCGCCGGGAGATCTTCTGGGATGGTTATGTCCTGGAGCCAAGTCTGACCGACGCATCCGTGCGGCTGCACGAGCCGGTCCGGCAGGAAGCCGTGCTGGTGCATGACCAGCCCTGGGAAGGCGATGGCAGCAACTACCACAACCTGTTGTGCGATGATGGGCTCATCCGGATGTACTACCTCGGCTGGGAAATGCTGTCCAAGGACAAGACACACCATAGCACCGCCCACATTCGGGTCTGCTACGCGGAAAGTACGGACGGCATCCATTGGACAAGGCCAGACCTGGGGCTTTATGAGTTCGATGGCAGCAAGCACAACAACATCCTCTTTGATCCGCAGGGATTCTGCTTTGACAACTTCATGGTGATGCGCGACGACCACCCGTCATGCCCGCCGGCAGAACGTTACAAGGGCATCGCATACTATAAAGAGCGTGCCCTGTGGTGCTTCACCAGCCCCGACGCCATCCGCTTCCAGCCCGCCTGGCAGCTTTTTGACCGGCAGCAGGGACATTATGATTCCCTCAATGTGGCCTTCTGGCACCCGGAAACGCAGCTGTACCATTGCTTCTATCGGAGCTTCCATCCGGCCCCGCCCGGAGTGGCGCCGGCATCCACGCGCGACATCCGCCACGCGGTGTCAAAAGACTTCCGCTGCTGGAGCGAACCCAAGCTGCTTGATTTCAGCGACGGCTATGACTTCCCGCTCTATACCAATAATGTCATCCCTTGCCCGCGGCTGCCGCATCTGCTGATCGGCTTTCCGACCCGATATGTCGAAAGAATGCAGTGGACGGCGAATTTCGACCGTTTGAGCGGGGCGGAGAAACGCCGCCAGCGCTACCAATGCCAGCCGCGGTACGGCTTGACGGTCACCGACGGCATGTTCATGTCGTCACGCAATGGCCAGGACTGGCATCGCTTCCCCGAGGCCTACATGCGCCCGGGGCCGGAACGGCCGAACAACTGGGTCTATGGCGATTGCTACCCGGCCCGCGGGCTGGTGACGACACCCGGCCGCAACAGCAGCGCAGCGGAATTGTCCATGTATCTGGCCGACAACCATTGGATGAGCGAGCCGGCCGTCCTCTACCGTCATGCTGTGCGACAGGAAGGTTTTGCATCCTGCTTCGCACCCTATGACGCCCGTCGGCTGACGACAAAGCCATTCCGGTACGATGGCGAACAGCTGTCCATCAATTTCGCGACCTCGGCGTGGGGGGCGCTGCGAATCACGCTGACGGCCGAGGACGGGCACGCCCTAAAAAGCGGCGAGCTGTTCGGAGACAGCACCGACCGCATCGTCGACTTCGAAAACGGTACCGTCACGGAACTGGCTGGCAAAATGGTCCGCATGGAAATCGTCATGCGTGACGCCGATGTGTATTCGTTCCAGTTCCAAGCGAAAACGCCGCAATGACAAAGCGTCAGGACAAGCACCGCTGGACAAAAATAAACGTGCAGTTCTTGTCGTTGAGCAGTAAAGAAGGAGAAAACGCCATGTGTGTATGGGTGGCCTATGCTGGCAAACGCGACGCAGCCCCTGTTCTGTGGGAATGCGGCAAACGTATTGAAGGGCTTTGGAGTGGATACTATACGGGTATTGTAACCCACGACGGGGAAAAATTGCAGCTAGCCAAAGTGGCTGGACACAGCCGTTTCTGGGAGGAAAAGTATTCCCTGCAAGAGATGCATGGGACTACCGGACTATGGCATAGCCGGACAAACAGCGGCGGTGATCATCGCAAAGCCCATCCGTTCCTCGGAAGCAATGGCCAGCTTGCTCTCATCAGCCAGGGCTGCGCAGGGGTATTCGCCGACCGTGATCCAATCCACAACCAGATGATGAACCGGCATTTGCGTGAAGGAATGTCCTTTCCCAGCGCATCCGAACCATTGGGAAACAAAGCTCTTACCCTCGAAAATGGCAAACAGGTACACTGTTCGGATTTTGTCGCCCAGCTGATTGAAAAAGAATTTTTGCGCACTGGGGATCATATTGGCTCTCTGCGCTATGCCCTGACCGAATACCGTGAAGAAGCAGATTGCATCGTCACTTTCCTCGACCAGCCTGGAAGGCTCTATTTTGTGACAACCAATCAGCGCATCGTGGCAGCGAAATACGCCGATGGCATCGGGCTGTCGATCACAGCCTTGGCGTTCGGGCACCATGCTCCGAAAACCACGGAACTTCCGGTCAATTCGGTCGGTTACATTGACGCCGATACCCTGCATAGTGAAAAGCTGTCGCCGCTGTATGACGACATCAACGAAACGCTGCCGGACGGTTGCCTCAAGGCCGTGCGGGACTACCTTCGTACAAATGGCCCGTCCCAGCTGGCTCATATCTGCGATCGAGCAATCAAACCATTGCACACTGGGAAAGGCATGCAATGCTGTGCCATGTCAACGTACAGAGCACTGGAAACCCTCTATTTCAACGGCGAAATTGAGCTGATCCAGCAAGAGAAGCAAAACCCGATGAATGGCGTGACCGGCATAGTCTATCTGATCAAACTGCTGGACTGACTGGAAAGGACACGGGGCTGACCGGCCGGTTGTCTGCAAGAAGGGGGAGCCGGCGGGACCGCCGGCGCTCCATTCTTTCCCGGTGCGACGGTGAGCCGATCAGAGCATGCCGAACAGTGCCCGCAAAGCACTCTTGGCAAAATAGATTTTATTGCCGAGAGTGAAATTCCGGTAGCCGCACATGGCATAGTGCATAGCCAACGGCAAGCGGCCGGCGAGATAATCAATGCCGAGGACCTGTCCGGCTGCCGTACTGCCAAACGGAATCACCCAGCCGAGATCCAAAGGCCGGAAGGCCTGCAACGGCTTTCCTCGCAGCTCCAACAGGATATTTCTGCCCGCCGACTGGCCGGAGTAATAGGCAAAATTAACCGCTTTGCGCAGTGGCACGTCGCGGTGGAGAATGGCAGCGGCATCTCCAGCCACAAATATCTGCGGATGCTGGGGGATACGCAGGTACTCATCCACCACGATGCGTCCGTCCGGCAGTTCCTGCTTCTCTCCCTGCAGTTCTGGGAGGCCCCGCCTGGTGCCGGTGGAGCAGCAGAGAAACACCTCATCGTGGCAGCTGCCGTCTGAGAGCCGCACATTGCGCCCGTCAAACGAGTCAACCTTAACCACAGTGCGGATTTCAATGCCCTGTCGCAGCGCCTGCTTTTCCAGATAGGCGCGGATTCTGTCCGGCAATCCGGCCAGGAAGCGGTCTTTCCGCTCGAGCACCGTAACTCGGGCGGGTCTGCCTAGCCGGACAGATCGCAATTTCAGATTGCTGGCCAGTTCCAAGCCGGTATAGCCGCCCCCGACCACCAACACCTGCGGGCTGCTGCGAGACTGAACATAGGCGGTGAAATCCTGGCAAATCCGCTCTGCGTCAGCCAGACTGCCCAAGGTATACGCAGCCTCCTGGTGTTCATCTAGTCCGCGCCGGTCCGGCACCGCACCGCAGGTCAGCACGAGAAAGTCATACGTAAATACCCCCTCAGCGGTACTCAGCGTCTTCTTGGCCGGATCAACGCTTTGCACTGTTTCGAGATGCAGCTGTATATGCGGCTTGAGCAGTTGACGCAGGTCCGCGTGGATGCGCGCCGGCTCCAAGCGGCCACCTGCGACATCTGGCAGCGCCGGCAGCATGGTGGTGCTGGCATTCCGGTCAAACAGATGGACATCCGCTTCCTGGCGTGGCAGCCGGGACAGCTGCCGGGACGCCGCCAGACCGGCAAAGCCAGCCCCGACGATAGCGATTCGCGGTTTTGCCATAGTCATCCTTTCATAAACGCCAATGACGCAATAATAGCCAGACTGGCGGCGATATGAGCGGCAATCGCCAGTTTGGAGGCTTGGACCAGCCGCAGTTTGTCGGCCCAAGCAGTGCGCAAGCGCAGGGTCGCTGCGGTCGCAGGCAGCCCCAAGGCCGGGATAGCCAGCAGACCGGCTGGCGGCAGTGTGGTTCGCAGGACCAGAACGCCTAGCGCCGCCGCCGCCAGGAACACCACGAGAGCATACAGCAGATAGCCTCGGTGCGCCCCCATTCTGACCACCAGAGTGTGTTTCTGCGCCAGCTGGTCCTCCTGAGCATCTGGGACTTCATTGGCGATCAAGATGCCCGCGACCAGGAATCCATGCGGCAGACTGAGCAGCAGCGCATCGGCGGTGATCACATCCGCCTGCAGGATATAAGCGCCGCAGACCGTCGCCATGCCGAAGAGCAGAAAAATTGTCAGTTCGCCGAGGCCGTGGTAGGCCAGCGCCGCCGGCGGGCAGGAGTACGCCCACCCGGCCAGCCAGACCAGTGCGAAGAGCAGTAACAGGCCCGGTCGGCCCAGGAGCAAAGCGCAGAGCAGTACCGAGAGCGCAGCCGTAAGCGCCAGCACCAGTCCGGCCAGCAGGAAGAAGCGCGCCGGCAGAATGCCCTGCTGAATCAGCTTCGAGCCGCCAAAAAAACCATAATACACCGGACTGAGCCCATCGACACCGGAACGCGCATCGGCATAATCATTGATGACATTGGCCGACAAGTGGGTCGCGGTTACCGCCACCAAGCCGAGGAGAAACAGGCCAGGGCGAAACTGCGCCGGCGCTAGCATGGCCCCGCAGATGTACGGCAGGATGCTGGCCGTGGTGAAGGGCAGCCGCAAGGCCTGCACCAGTTGCGCTGGCCGGCATTTCCCCCCGGCGCCAGAACCGGCGGTCATGCCGCGTCCTTGCCGGCGCGGGGGGCGGGGAGGCGCAGGATCCAACGGTCCTTTTCCCCCAGGTACAGCAGCACCGTCGTCAGGAAGAGATAAAGCAGGATATCCAGAACCGTGCTGTGCTGTTTCAGCAGCATCTGACCGAAGGCCAAGGACAGGAAGGTCAATCCGGTAACCAGCAGCGTGAGGTTGCGGAAGAGCCCAAGGATCAGCAGCACCCCAAGCAGCAGTTCGACTGGCGGCAGCGCATAGCCATAAGGCGCGACCATCCAGCCGGGAAGGATTGTCTCTGCAAAAGCAGGCAGGATATAACCATTGACGAACCCGCCCAGGTCGCCGATTTTACTTGCCCCGCTGACCAGCAGACGCAAACCCACGCCCCAGCGAAGCAATGCCAGCCCCATGCTCTGACCTGATCTAACGTCGGCTAAACTCTGCATCTATGCTCTCCTTTTGCTGGATGACTACAAAAAACCGGCCACTGCCTGGGCCCAATGCCCATGTCAGGCCCATCTTGGTTGGTTAAAACAACATTGCCCAACTGTAGGGGTACTGCCTACCACTCATATCGTGGACTATAACATAATCCCTAGGAGTTACCATGAAAGAACGCCACGGCATACAGTGGTCCCCAGTATTCGGACCGGACAATATGTGCAGAAGACATAAAGCGTTGTCCCACCCCCAGCGTTTGCCTCTTTGCCCCCAGTCAGGCTTTGCCGACTGGGGGCAAAGAGGCCGAGGAATACGAGCACATCGGCGCTGCTGGTGAGGGCATGGGCTGAACTTTTCACCGTTATTTATCCGACGGCATGCTATTTTATGGTTAATGAATGCTGGCTGGGGGCGGTCACGACAGACGAAAATCGCCTGGGGGCTTTTGGGACAGGCTCATTCCAAGCGAGCTAACATGGTATGTAGATTAGCGGAGGACTTCCTCAGATGATTCAACAGCAGCATCTTCCCGCACGGCGTATTACACAAGGGCCGAAACATCATTTTTTCGGGTATTTTGACAAGTTTCCCTGGGATCAGTCCGGCCGCTACCTGCTGGCTCAGGAAATTGATTTCACGGCGCGGCAGCCGTTACCGGGCGAAAAGCTGTTGCTGGGCATGATAGATCTGCAGGATGCCGAGCGATTTATTCCCTTGGCGGAGAGTGATGCCTGGTGCTGGCAGCAGGGCTGCATGTTCCAGTGGCTAAATGATGCGAAGACGAAGGTCATTTATAATGACCGCGAAGGCGATCACTTCGTCGCCAAAATCCTGGATGTACACACCGGCGAGAAGCAGACAATCTGCCGGCCGATATATTGCCTCAGCCCCGATGGAAAATGGGCCTTGAGCGTGAATTTTTCACGCCTGGATCGGGAACGTCCCGGATACGGCTATCCCGGCGCCAGCGATGCCTATGAAAAGGTGAAATGTCCGGATGAGGACGGTGTTTTTCTGGTTGACCTGAAAAATAACACGGCGAAGTTGGTGGTAAGCATTGCTGAGGTGACGGAGAAGTATTACCGTTCGGACATGGAGGACACGCCGGGCTGGTTCAATCATCTGCTGTTCAGCCCCGACAGTCGCCGCATTGCCTTTTTCCATCGCTGGCGCCTGTGGAAACCAGACGGCACCCCCGGCTGGCATGTGACCCACATGTTTACCGCCAATCGGGATGGCAGTGATCTCTGGCCGCTGAATCTTGAAAATATGAGCAGTCATTATACTTGGACCGGCCAGCGTACGATCATCAATTATTCCAACCGCTTTTCCCATGGCTGGCAGTATTATCATTACACCGATCAGACGCATCAGTCCGAGGTGATCGCGAAGGATTTTTTCCCCGGTGACGGTCATTGTTCCTATTCCTCCGACGGCAAATGGATGTTGACTGACAGCTATCCGCAGGGGGATCATTGCCGGCGCCTGTTCCTCTATGACCTCAATAACCACGAGGCCTTTGAAATCGGGGCCTTTTATGCCGATCCGGCTTACCCCACGCCCACCCGCTGTGATTTGCATCCCAATTGGTCGCGCGACGACCGCTTCGTCTGCATCGACTCCATCCATGAAGGCTCCCGCCAGATGTACCTGATCGATGTCAGCGCCTTTACGAAGAAATAGTTAATGTGCGAAATCTTGTGATGAACACATGTATTTGCGCCAATGTGAGCTAATCTCTTCTTTTGCGAAAGGATTTTTTACAACAGACTACTTGTTAGGTAGTTATGCATGAATTTGCCCCGTAGGGGCACGATCATGCTTAACCCCAGGCTTCAGCCCATAAGCGTAAAGCAGTTCATTTTTTTTCGATTTCCAATCCAAAGTTCCCCTTTTCAAAGCAACAAATACGGCCTAGAATATCTTTCCCGTAATTGGTCAGCCATTGCTACCGAGCTTTCTTGCGGCCTTTGGTTTTCAGCGCCAAAGGCGCGGCCTGAGAAAGCCCTGGGCAAGCGCCCGCAGGGCGCGTCGCCCTGGGTAAGAGTCCTATCCGAAAGGAGCCCTGTAGGGGCGACCTAAATAAATACTGTGCAGGGCGCAGGTACAGCAAAGGGAAGACATATCGTTCCATTGCCTCTTTGGCCCCAGTCAGCTTCGCCGACTGGGGCCAAAGAGGCCGAGGAACACGGACCATTATGGCGCGCTACCCAAGGCGACGCTCCGCCTTCGGCGTCGCTTGCCCTGGGCTATCATAGATCGCGCTTTCAGCGCTTCTGCCGCTTCGCGGCGAAACATGCCGTGATGACGTCAGGCTTCTGCCGCTTCGCGGCGAAACATACCGTGATGACGTCAGGCTGTTTGGTTGAAACACCACGCGCCAAGGAAATCGTTACGTGTAGTGCGTCAGGCCCTGCGGGGGATGAGCCTAGAGAAGCAGATGGACGGATCGGGGAGATTGGGCGAGGGGGCGAGTTCCTTGCCGGCGAGGATGAGCAGCACCGACAGGCCTTTGAGGGGCAGTGGACCGTCCTTGGGCAGTGGTATTTCCGTCAGCACGCAGTGGTCGGCGTCGAGGATATACGCGTGGCAGTCGGTGCGTAAGACGCCGGCGAGGTCGATGGTCAGCGCGCGGTCTTCGGTGCTGTTGTTGACAATCAGCGCGGCACTGGCTGCGGCTGGGGCATCCTGGGCGTCGCTGCCGGTCGCGGTGGTTTTGCTCGGGGTGTCGCTGCTGGCACAGACGTATAGTTCGTCGCCTGCGGTACTGGCGAGGACCTCATTTTTGAGCTTATAGACTTCGTTGAAGGCCTTGAGGGCGAAGAAGGCCGGGGTGGGGAGGAGGCTGGGGAAGTAGAAGAGGCCGCAATAGCCGCTTTGGGAATACGCGCAGTAGTACATGGCGGTAGCGATGGGGCTGTCCTGCATCACGCACAGTTCGGCGGCGACGAAGGCCGCGGCGGGCATTTCTTTTTTGAGGACGTGCTCGCCGCCCCACTTGGCGCTTGTTTCGTCGCGGCGGACGTAGTTCCACTCGTTGACGGACAGTTCCGTGTGCTGGAAGCCCGCGTCATCCAGGCGCTTGCGGACGTAGTTGGCGTGGACGCCGATTTCCTTGGGGTCGGTGGAATACAGGTGGAAGGAGAAGAAGTCCAGTGGGCAGGCATTTGCGGGCGTGGTGATGTAGTCCATGAAGCGGTTGAAGAAGGGCATCATCCGGACCATGTACTTATTCATGGTCGGGCGGGTGATTTCGTAGAAGCCGCTGCTGGCGAAGCCGCCGATCTTGAGGTGCGGAAAGCATTTTTTCAGGTGCCGCGCGGCTACAACGTAGAGCTCGCAGAATTCGTCGGTGGTGCCTTGCCAGCAGTCCGGGTTGTCTGGCTCATTCCAGATTTCCCAGTAGCGGATGCTGTAGTGGAAGCCATTGGCCCAGCCTTCGGTGTAATGGCGGACGACGTGTTCGCAGATTTCGGCCCATTTCTGCAGGTCTTTGGGCGGGAAGATCGTGTAGGCCTTGAGCACCTGGAAGTTTTCGATGGTGACGCCGAGGCGGAAGAAGGGCTCGATGCCCGAGTCGACGAGGACCTTGAGATAGGCGTCGGTGAAGGTGAAGTCGTAGGACTCGGGCGCGTTGACATCGGCATTGAAATCACGGAAGAGGTTGGGGATGTCGACCAAGAGATTGCGACCGAAGGCGCCGCCGACGTCATGCAGGCGCGCAAAGGGTACGCCGATCTCCGCCAGACGCTCATGCTTGCCCCAGTATTGCGGATCGGGGCGATTGACGCCGTGCAGGGGCTTGATCGTTCTACCGGTCGTCTTGCTGAAATCAATGCTGATGCGCTCTGCCATGATGCGACGATGCCTCCTCAAATAGGGCCATATACATGGATGATGCGTGCGCTGGCGATGAGGTCTGCGCCAGGAGAATGGAAAAGAGTAGCACGCCATTGCGGATTGGCAACGCAGCTACTGTGTTTCGTTGACGGTTATTGTAAGCGGTCAGTGTACACCCCGGCGCTTCGCTGGGACAATTTGCAGGAAACCCACGGCCAACCGCCGCCGCCCAGCCATTGGACCTTGATTCCCGCCGACCGTTGCGGCAGCGGGTTTCATAGGCGCCATTGATACCGTGTGGACCACGGCTAAAGCGCAGCCCGCTTCGTGCGCGCGACCTTATAGGATGGGGGCCCCCTACGGTGGGGGGGGCTGATTTCAAGAACCGCAGGAAAAATAGTCAAAAACTCGCCCCTTGACAAGCAAAAAAGACACCGAATAACAGCAAATTGTGGATCAGGATGATTTGAGCTGTCTTGTTCGTGTGATTTGGGCATTCATCGTTGTGAGTTCTGGTGAACCGATCGCGTCGCTCAGAGGCCCGCTTTATCGCGGCGGTGAGCGACATTCCACCTTAGTCATGCCCCTCTTGTGCGTAGGTCGGCGGCGCTGGCAATAACGGCGTCTCAATGACTGTCCGACGACGCGAAAAGGTACTCGTTCAGTAACCACCCCGACGGAGAAAACACCGGGGACAATTTGCAGGAAACCCATGGCCAGTCGCCACCCAGTCATTACGCATGGGTGGCTAACCAGGCAGCGGATTTCATAGGAGCAATGCTCTTCACGTAGCATGCGGCAATCGCCCGCGATGAGTTGATTGGTAACCATGCACAAGATCATTCGCCGAGGTTCTGAGCACCAAAGGTGCGCCCTAAGATAGCCCAGGGCAAGCGCCCGCAGGGCGCGTCGCCCTGGGTAAGGTGCCCCAACCCAAAAGAGCCCTGAAGGGGCGGCCAAAAAGACCTGCGACGAAGGGTCACAGCGCAAAATTGCCGCAGCAAGCAATGAGTTCCATTGCCTCTTTGGCCCCAGTCAGCTTCGCCGACTGAAGCCAAAGAGGCTGAGGAACACGGACCATTATGGCGCGCTACCCAGGGCGGCGCGCGCCTTCGGCGCCGCTTGCCCTGGGCTGGACTGTTTCGCGCTTTCAGCGCTTCTGCCGCTTCGCGGCGGAAATGCACGACGAGAAAAGGCTGCTTGGTTGAAACAACAAGTGCCATGGATACCGTTAAATGAAGAGCATCGGTTTCATAGGAGCAATTGATATTGGCCGGTCCCAGGGGACGCCAGGGACCAGTGGGACTGATTGGCGGTGGCGCGCTGGGGCGAGGACTCACGTCTCACGTCTCACGACTCATGGCCGGGACTGTGGGGACTTTCGGGACCGTGGGGAATGACGCTTTGGACACAGGGGACTGGTTGACCGACTCTAGGGACTTCTAGTAACAACGTTTTCGGCAGGTTTTCGCAGCCGGATCCGACCGATCAGACCGATCAGACCGATCAGGCCGATCCGTCCGATCCGTCCGATCCGTCCGATCCGTCCGCGATAAAAGACAGTCGATCAGACAGATTGGCCAAGTTCGGCCCAGAGGGCCGCACCATGCATAATCCAGATTGCGGCGCCCGGAGGGCGGGCGAGGCGCCCACTCCGCGCCGGGAGATGGGCCAGGGACGGTTGGCGGGAGACGGACGAGCGAAGAGCGGGGGATTATGTCCATGCAGTCCATGCAGTCCATGCAGTCCATAGCAACGCAGGCACGAGCTTTTTGCGGGGTATTGCCAGAGAAACTTACTGAGGCGGTTGATTTTTGCGTTGCTTTGGGCGTATTATATAGAGAATGGTCCTACTGGCATGGCGTGTGCGATGTCGGCAAGGGCACACATTGGTTGCGCTGCGAAGACGCGTGGTGAACGGCTGGCGCGGGCCGCGGAAAGACACGAGAAGCGGCAGGCGCTGGCAATGAAACAACCCTTAGTGTTTGCATCCCGGATTGGTTGCTTATGAGTGCTCACATGTCGTCACAAGTGCCGCTGGCTCTGACGCGTTTTCGACTAGTGCTATGGGGGGTGGCGGCAATACTGGTCGTGGCGGCCGTGCTGGCGGCTGGTGTCGGTTACGGCCACTGGCTGGTGCGGAGCCATGAAGAGGCATTGCGGCGGGACCTGCTGCGGCAGGCATCGCAGATTGCCCGCTCGCTTGAATATGACGTGGCAGTCACGTTTGCGGAGGCCGAAAGCGGCAAGCACGATGAGCAAATTGAGCGCATCAGGGACTACTTGCAGATACTTGACCAGAACTTTTCCGATGCGCATTCCATCTATCTGGTGGGCTTGCGGGATGGCGGGGACGCATTTTTCTTTTGTGGCCAGGAGTATACGGATGCGTCCGGCCATGCGTCGCATTGCGCACGGCACAGCCAGTCCATGCCAGATTTGGTGGCGGCGGTGGGTCGAGGCGAAAAGGTCGTCAGCGGGCCTTATGCTTATGGCCAGTCGCTGTGGTTGTCGGCGTTGGCGCCGATCCGCCATCGGGTGAGTGGCAAGACCGTGGCGTTGCTGGGGATGGATGCGGAGTATGAATCGTGGCGCACGCGTCTTGTCTGGCCGCTCGCTGGCGTGGCGCTGGTGACTGTGTTGATGCTAGCGTGCGTAGCCGTGGGCATCAGTGCCTTTTGCCGCCGGCAGTTGCACCCGGAACGGCGCTTGGCGTTGCTATGGGAGCCCGGCTGTCTGCTGCTGTTTGGACTGCTGTTGTCAGCGGCGGTATCATGGCAGATACGGCGAAATGACCAGCTCGGTCAGAAGACTTTTTTTCAGCAGCTGGCTGACAGTCGCAGCGAGATCATCGCCAGCATTTTTTCCGAAATCAGGGAGTCGGAGCTGTCTGGACTGGTGGGTCATCTGGAAACAATTGCCGATGTGACGCAGGATGATTTTGTGCTTTACTCGCGGCACTTAACCAAGACGTCGCTCGTGCAGGCGCTGGCGTGGATGCCGGTGGTTAAGGCCGAGGACAAGGACGAGTTTGATGCTGCCATGCGGCGGACGCGGCGGCCTGATTTTATGGTCTGGCAGCATGGTGAAGACGGTCGCCGCGAGGCGGCGAGTGGTCGCGATTTGTATTACCCCATTGTCAATTTATATCCCGAGCTTGGCCATGAAAGTGTGGTGGGCTTTGATCATGGCAGCAAAGAGGAACGGCGTTTGGCGCTGGAAAAGGCCATTCGCGTGCGCATGCCGACTGCCACGGAGTCCATTGGGGTGGTGCATGACCGCCTGCGGGTGGGCAAGAACATCATTGTCTATGCGCCTGTTTTTGCTACCGATGGCACGGGGCGTCTGCGCGGGGCGGCGTCGCTGGTGATGCGCATGGACAAGATATTCAACGTCGATCGCGGGCGCCATCCGCTGATCGCCCTGGAGTTTTCGTATTTGCCGCCCGGTGGCGGTGTGCAGGCGATGTTTTCGGCGGGCGAGGCGGGCGAAGCGCCAGCGGCCCTGCAGCTCCGTCGGCCTATTTGCGAGTTTGGGCAGGTCTATATGCTGACGGCGCGACCAAGCGTGGAGTTTCTGCGCTCCACCAGGCATTGGAAAGAGCGCCTGGCCTTTCTGGCCGGGGCGCTGTTGAGTGCGACGATGACGACCATTTTATTTCTGCTGCTGCGGAACCGCCAGCAGCTGCAGGAGCAAGTCGCTGCGCGCACGGCACAGCTGAGTGCGAGTGAAAAGAAATTCCGCATGCTTTTTGAGAACATGATTGGTGCTTTTGCGTTGCATGAAATGCTTTACGACGACAGTGGCAAGGCGGTGGACTACCGCTTTGTTGAAGTGAATCCGGGTTTTGAAAATATCACTGGCTTGGAGGCGTCGGCGATCCTTGGGCGGACGGTGCGGGAGGTCCTGCCGGCCACTGAGCAGGAGTGGCTTGACACCTACGCGGAGGTCGTGCGCAGCGGCCAGGGCCGGTATCTGCAGCGTTATTCGGTGGAGTTGGGGCGTCATTATCGCGTCTGGGCGTATCGGACGGAGCCGCCCTATTTTGCGACTTTCTTTGTGGACGTCACTGATCAGGTGAAACTCGAAGAGCAGCTGACACTGTATTTCAATACCAGCGTCGATCTGTTCTGCATTCTCGACCTCAAAGGTACCTTTTTGCGGGTCAATCCGCAGTGGCGGGAGACGACGGGCTTTGCTGCGGCAGACATGATTGGGAAGACCTATCAGTCTTGCTTGCATCCGGACGATGTGCCGGCATCGCGCACGGTTTTTGCTCGCCTGCAGGAAGGCAAGGGCATTGATGGCTTTGTCAACCGTTATCGTCATGCGGATGGCGGCTATCGCTGGATTGAATGGCGGGCGACCATTGGCGATGGGCTGATCTACGCGTCGGCGCGGGACATCAGCGAGCGTCGCGAGCAGGAGTCTCGGCAGGCGGAAAACAATCGCTTGCTACGGGAATCCGAAGAGCTGGCGCGGAAGATGGCGCAGCAGGCCGAAAGCGCCAGTCGCGCCAAGAGTGAATTTCTGGCCAACATGAGTCACGAGATTCGCACGCCTCTCAATGCGGTTATCGGCATGGCTGACATGCTGCTTGAGCTGGAGTTGTCGCCGGTTGGGCGGCAGTACGTGGAGATGATCGGTAAGAACGGCGAAGCGCTGCTGGCGTTGCTTGGCGATATCCTTGATTTCGCCAAGATTGAGGCCGGGCAGATCGAGCTCGAACCGGTGGATTTCGACCTAATGAAGCTGGTGGATGATGCGGTGGTGACCATGGCCTACAGCGCGGTTGGCAAAGAGATGGAGGTCAACTGCTATGTGTCCGCCAGTGTGCCGCAGTGGTTGCATGGCGATCCGGGGCGCCTGCGTCAGGTGTTGGTGAATCTGATCGCCAACGCCATCAAATTCACTGACGCTGGCGATGTGACTGTGCGTATTGAACTGCTGCCGCCGGAAAGCGGCGTGAGGACGGATGGGGCAAGAGGCAACACCGTCGCGCTGTATTTTTCGGTCTGCGATACTGGCGTTGGCGTTGATCCCGCGAAGCTCGGCAGGCTTTTCAAGCCCTTTGTGCAGGGCGATTCGACGTCCACGCGCAAATATGGCGGCACCGGTCTGGGGCTGGCGATTTGCCGGCAGCTGGTGCAGTTGATGGGCGGCGAGATCGGCTTGCGCAGTCAGGCCGGTAAGGGCGCCGAGGCGTGGTTTACGGTGCGACTGGAACCGGCGCATGAGGTTCACGAGGGCAGCCGGGTCAAGCCCTGGATGATCCGGCCCGGCACCAAAGTGCTGTTGGTGGACAGCCATGGCAGTCACAGCCGTCTACAGGCTTATGAGCTGGCGGCCTTTGGCTACGAGCCGCATATCGTTGGCAGTGGCGAGGCGGCCCTGGCGGCATTGCGCAAACATGCTGACGGCGAGCCTATTGAGGCTGTCGTTATGGATCATTTTCTGCCCGACATGGATGGTGTGACGTTGGCGCGGCGCATTCATGACGAGGGCATGGTGCCGGCATCGGGGATGATCCTACTGCTGAGCTCCAACGACACCCTGCCGTCTGACAAGGCCGTTGACTGCTGCTGCCGGGCCGTGTTGCACAAGCCGCTACCGCAACGGGCGCTGATTGAAGTGCTTGCAGGCACTCTGCCGTCGGCGCCGGCCGATGCGTTGCTGCAGACGGTAGAGCACGTGAAATCGGAGAGCGAGCTGAACGTGATTGTCGCTTGTCTGCAGAAGCGACAGGCACGGGTGCTGGTAGTCGAGGATGTAGCCGTCAACCAGTCCGTAATCAAGGCCATGTTGCGTAAATTCGGCGTGGTGGCGGATGTGGCCGACAACGGTCGCGAGGCCGTGCAGATGCTGGAGAAGGGCAGCTATGATGTGGTGCTGATGGACGTGCAGATGCCGGTGATGGACGGCATCGCGGCCACCCGGGTGATCCGCGACGAAACGTCGGCTGTGTTGGACCACGGGGCGATCATTGTGGCGACGACGGCGCATGCCATGAAGGGCGACGAGAAGCTCTGTCTGGAAGCCGGGATGAATGACTACCTGACCAAGCCCATTCGGCCGCGGCAACTAGCGGAGATGCTGGCCAAGTGGCTACTGCCGCGCGGCTGAGGACCTCGGTGGCAGACCTGGGGCGTGTGGTCAGTGGCGGCCTTGCAGGAAGCGCTGCCGTTCTGCTGCCGGGTAGTGTTCGATGGCGTAGCGCAGGGTAGTCCGGGGCAGGGCGTGTTGGTGCTTGCGGAGGAAGGCGCTGAGGGTGTCGCGGTCTCGTTTGCCGACTTCGCGGAGCATCCAGCCCATCGCTTTGTGCATCAGGTCGTGCTGGTGGGACAGGAGTTGCTCCACCAGGCGGAGGGTGTCGGCGAATTCGCCGGCGCGGATAAAGGTCAGGGTCGCGACCATGGCGATACGCTGATCCCAGAGCCAAGCGCTGGCGGCGAGAGCGGTCAGTGGCGTGCGGTCGCGGGTAAGCAGGTGCTCGCCGACAATGCCGGGTGCCGAGATGTCCACCAAGTCCCAGTTGTTGATGCGCGCTGTGTGCTGGAGATAGAGGCGGTAGATGTGTTCCCGGCGGGCGTCGTCGTCGCCGGCGGCGGCATAGCTGTTGACCAACAGGAGTAGTGCGCAGGAGCGGACTTCGTGCCAGGGGCTGGCGAGGAGTCGGCAGGCGTCCTCTGGCGGGCAATCGCGGTACCTTTTTGCCAGCTGGCGCATGATTGGGGCTGTCAGGCCCAGGAACTGGTCGCCTTCGCCGTATTGGCCGGGGC
>JAQWBY010000284.1 GCA_028706165.1 Lentisphaeria bacterium
CTACTCCCTCCTTGAGCACACCTGTGACAGCCTCGGTGATCTGGGCGATGACCTCGCCGCACTGATGATCCACCAGCAGACTGCGTTCGCGCCACAAGCCCAAATCCGGCAAGTCAATGCGCACCTGGTAGCTGCCGTCGGCAAAATCCGCGCTGGAGAACGACCACTGCACCGCGCTGCCATAGCCAGGCTGCGGAGCGACTGCCGGCACCGCCGGCACGGACGCCGTCCAGGCGCATTCCTGTCGCAGCGTCGCCGTAAGCGTCACCGTCGAGTCATCTCCAGCCCAACCGTAGACGTAGTCTGGCGTCAAAGTCATATCGACGATGACCGGCACGGTGAAGCGCGCGACGACGATATCCGCAGTGATGCCATTGACGCCCACAGCCCGCAATTCCAGAAGATTTTCACCCCCGCGGCATGACGTCAGCGGTATGGTGCCCGCAAACTCGGTTTCCCATGGAAAAAAATGCTCGTTCAGCAGCTCGCCATTGAGCCGCAAGGAGAGATACGCCAGCTCGCCGGCGCTTTCCTTGTACAGCTGATACGCAATGTCGTCTTGCAGAGGCCCGCCATTGAGCTGGGGACTGCAGAGCACGACAATGGGCTTTTCATCACCCGCCACGCTACTATCGGGATAGCGCAGCAGCCGTTGGCGCAGATTGCCGGCGCGATCACTCGCCTGCAGCCACAGCCCCCGCGCAAGCGCCGAAGCCGGCATCGGCAGATTTTCTAGCCTACCCTCCTGGGTGCCCGGCGAGAAGCTTTCATCGCACATGAGCTCGCCATCCAGCCAAACGCGCAGGCACTGCAGGTCGCGATTGTCCCAGGCACTGACGGCGAGCGTCGAGTTCGCGTCAGGCGGCCAGCCATCGAGGGCAACATCCAACATGGGCGGCAGTTCGTCGTCACCTTTTTCGGGCCGGATATAACAGGCGATGCTTGCTGACAAATACTCATCGCCGGCTTCATCCCAGGCCACAGCCTGCAAGACATGGCGGCCCGCCGGCCATTGCGAGACATACAAGGTCTCCGCCAGCAAGGGACCGGGACCAGTCGCCAGCAAAATGTCCCCATCCAAAAACAGCGCGCACTCCTGCACATCGTCTATGCCTTTGGCATACACTTCCAGGCGCGTGTCGGTCGTCAGAACTGGTTCGAAGGCTTCATGCCCGACTATACGCAAGCGCAGCTCGGGGAGGATGCCCGGCCCGCGAAGAAGGTCCAGCGCGAGCTCTTCGCGGGCGCGATTTCCGGCGGCGTCCTCGGCATAAAGCGTTAACAGGTAATTGCCGGCACTCAAATCAGCACTGTCGATGAACAGTTCGGCCGGTGCGTTGGCCTGCAGGGCGTCCCAGCGTCGGATGACAGTGCCGGCGTCATCAGTCAAAACCAGTTCCGCAGTTGCCGGCGACGCGTCGTTCACGCTATAGCGCACACCGGGCAACGACATATCGCCCAATGGTACAAGCCTCAGCCTCGGCGCCTGCGAATCCAGCACCACGCAGCGGTATTGCTCTTCTACGTGTTGGCCATCACCGACGCGCAAACGCAGGACGAAGCTGCCGTCCGCACAGGGATGCTGCCGCAGATCATGCAAAGGCCAACGTAACTCGGCAGTGCAAGCCGTGCCGCGCTGCTGCCACTGCGGTTCGCCAACCGCGTTTTCGATGCACAGCGACCACCACGTCGTTTGCGCCAGCTGCAAGCGAATGGGACATTCGCCCGAGGCACTTGACCAACAGGCCGGAACGGTGATGGAATCTATCCGCGGTAAAGCGCCAGCCTCGTCTGTCAACCCGACCAGCAACGCCATCGCCGTCAAATCCTTGAGACATTGCGGCACGTTTTCGCACTGAACTTCAGCGACATTTCTGATCAGCGCCAAAACCCGCTGATACGCGCGGCAGAAAAAGTCCAAGGCGGCCGCGTTGCTGTCATCACCGCAGACGTCATCCAGGCTGACCACGGCCGCCGGCGATACCACTTCGCCAGTGCTTGCCATGATATGCAGCTGGCAACTGTTTTGCGCCTCGGGCCATGAACATACTGGCACCGGCGTTTCGCCACCCATTGCGCCAGCCCCGAGCCATTCGGTCCGCGGCGCGGCTGCCGTCATTGGCAGCCACGGAGCAATCATATCCTCGCTGTTTGCCACGGCGCCAAAATCCTTAGGCAGCCACAGCCACTGCGACTGGCGCTGAAACGCATTGCGAATGGCGTTCAGCGACGACGTAATGGTTATGCCGTCACTGGTAGTGGCCAGCCATTCCAGCGCCAGCATGGGCGCAAACGCCATGGCCATGGACCAGGGACGACGACACGCGTCAGGATTCACGCCGGCTGCCGTGCTCGCATAGGCAACTGGCTCTTCCTCGGGAAGGACCAGACGCCATGACGACGCAGTAACGGCTGCGATGACGTCATCGTCAGCAGTGGCAACTGGCGTAGCGTCATTGCGTTGCAGGAGCAGCACCCGCAGCCAGGCGCAGTCCTGCCAGCCTAATTCCGCCGCGGCGATGCGGCGCTGACAATCCTGCAGATACGCGCAACGGCGCAGCTGCTGCGCCACGGCGTCAGCGTCGCCGTCGGGCTCCGGCGGCGCCATCGTGCCGGAGCTGACCACCCAACGACATTCGCGGCGGGGCTCGATAGCAAAGCTGACTTGGTCGCTGAGTGTTGTCGCAGCGGCTTCGGCGTAGCGGCAACAAACGAGAGTCAGGACGTCCCCGTCAGAAAGCACCTTTCCTTCTGCGACGACATGACCGTCCATGCTGAGCAAAGGCTGGCTGGCGTCTCGAAACTCATCGCGTGTAGCTGCCTCGCTTGGTTCCGCACAATCATCACGCCATTGCAAGGCAAACGTTTGCGTGCCAATCTCTTCTTGTGGACATTGCCAGCGCAGTAGCTCCTCGCCATCTGCTAACAGGCGGAAAACGACACAGGCCCGCAGCTCAGGCGGCATGATCGCATACCTGCCGTATTCCTCCAGAATGGCCACTGGCGCCGGCGATAGGCAGCTGACACCACGGTAGCCCGGTAAGGATGTCGCAGCCGTTAGCATCGTGTGTGACGCCGCGGCATTATCCACAGCCAGACATTGCGCCAGTTTCTCGGTGACCATGGTCGCAGGGAAGCGCTGGATGCCCAACGCCACTTCAATACCGCCGATGCCATAGTCGAGGGTGGTGATTGCGCCCACGCCCTGCATTAGCCGCGTCGCTGCGGCGATGATGGCATCGCATTCCACACTCGGCGCGCAGTCATGGGCAATCAGCGCCGGAAATACATTGACCCAGATGGCGGCAGTATCATCGGCGACGCCAAATCCCCAGAGGTCATGACTAAGCACCTGCAGCCAAGGCATATCGACCGACAAGCCGTCTTCAGTCCTCACGACGGGGTGGCTTTCATCGCCCAACCCCCACTGTATTCCCTCGCGGGGCAACACCGCCCACGCCGCGGCTTGTGCAGGGCTGAGTACGACGCGGCCGAAGACCACTTGACAGTCATACCCCTGGCGCGTCAAATGCTCCATGCAGGCACTGGTCAATTCTACGGCATTACCGACTCGTTCCTCGCGGAGCTGCTCACCGCCGCGACCAACACCGCGACCGGGCATGTGAGTCATATCTTGACGAAAGTCATTGAGTGCGTCACGTAAGGCGATTTCGCCAGCTGCGACGTCGCATGCCCACATAGCCAGCAGACAGACCACCAGAGTCCAAATCACATACACCCAATCCCAAATGCCCCATTGTTTCTTCATATTGGCTTCCTCCTCTGAGTTACCCAGCCTCTCGCAAGCGAGTCGTTCTGACGAACCGTCGCCAATTGGTTAGTCACTAATGAATGCATGGCCTCCGCCACGGATGAACACATGGCGTCCCCACAGGCTGCCTGAGGCAAAACGCTGCCGTCGCCCATGAATGCGCAGGCGACTGTCCAAAGCGGCAATATCTCCTCGGAAGCCATTATCGTTGCCGTCAATATCAATGTCACCTTCGCTAAGAAAGAGGACGTTATCGACCAGCGGCTTAAAGAATGCGTGCCGACTGCGGACGCGAATACGCCCAGTCGCCAGGATGCTGCACTGCAACTGGCCCGTGAGCTCCAAATCGACGTCCCCAACCACTAACTGCACCCCAGCAGGCAGCTGCTCGGGCGCTATGATCCGAAGGTCGCCATGATGAATGGACGCTCTCTCGGCCAGCGCCAGCCAACGCCTGGCCAAATTCGCCGACCACTCGGCTGTACTGAGAGAGCGACGGGATACTACAGCAGAAGCCGGCAGCATTCTAGCGGCATGCCACTGCAGGTCAGGTGAAAAGTCGTGGCCCAGGCCGCTCAAGACGATGTACTGCCGGGCCGCGATCACATAAGGCTGGTACGGAGATGCGCGCGGCACTTGCATGCTGACGCCACTTGCTTCGTCTCTGTCACGCAAAATGACATCAAAGTCACCGTTCATATTACCACCAATCGATTGATGAACAATGAATTGGAGAGATACTTCGCTGTTACTTGTTTGCGCTGTCGGCAGCTCAATCAGGTCCCTGGCCTCGCCAGCAACGACATCATCCACGCTGAAGAGCACCACGCCTTTCTCCGCACCATCATTCAGCGCGACGTCTTGACCGTCACTAGTAAAGGATTCAGAAACTGCCCCGGCTGCAGCAACACCCCGTGAGCGGCTAGCAGGAGCAATGTCTGATGATGCTGCCGAAACACCTTTGGCTAACTCCGGCAGGGCTACCAACGTCGTCTCAGCACTCGGCGCAGCTGCAGAAGTGCTCCCCGAGCCACCCGGCGATAACGTCGAAGCGACTGTAGGTGAAGATGATATGGTCCGAAGCTCTCCATGAATATCGCGTGAGTCGCCAGCAATCACCGTCCACGCCGCTGGCAAAGTAGGTAATGGTTCAAGCACCATCGGACGCCAGAAGCGCTTCGGCTGCTTGGGGGCACCCCCCAATGATATATCCAATGGCACCGAAGCCGACTTGTCTTCGGCCGCAGCCACTTGCTCCCGATGATCGGCAGCCAAACGACCACCGCCACCCCACCAGTAGACTGGCTTATTGGCATCATTGGATGAATCGTCTTCATCCACCGGCGGCTCTTCCGGCACGGGCGGCTCTTCCGGCACGGGCGGCTCTTCCGGCACGGGGGGCTCTTCCGGCACGGGGGGCTCTTCCGGCACGGGGGGCTCT
>JAQWBY010000285.1 GCA_028706165.1 Lentisphaeria bacterium
ATTCCCGCGTCCACCGGCGGCCGCAGGCAGTCGCAGGTCGCATCCAGCAGCGCCCCATAGGGCCCCGCATCTCGCCGCAGGTCCTGCACAGTCACCCCCGGCACATGGACGGTCACGCGGTCCACCCCCAAACGCCGGCAGTACTCCACACAGGCACGCAACTCCGATACGCCCGTCACTGCGCTGCCATCCCAGGCGAGACTCGGGCAGTGCATGGACAGGCAGCGCCCACCGGCCCCACGCCAGGCCGCCAGCGCCGGCAGCAATTCGCCGTCCGCGATGCCACGCGTGGCGTCATATCGCAGCTCCACGGCAGCAACGCCCTCCGCACAGGCGTCAGCCAGACCAGCCAGCGTCTGGCACATCGCCGATATGCCCAGATTCGCCAGCCATTCGCGGCGCTCGGCCTCCGGCCAGTTCAACGGGTCGGCCAGCGGGCAGGAAATGTCCTGCCGCTGCCAGCCCTGCGGGCCTTGCCGCATGATGACCAGCGCTGGCGGTCCGCCCTGCGCTTTATCCGGATCAAGGCCGCGAATCTGCTGACAGGCGTCAGCGCTGGCGTCCCAGTGCTTATGGCCCACCGCCAGGCAGCCGATGACGCCGACGGCCATCAATTCGCCAAGCATGGCGCGTTCGTCCGCCGGAAGCTCGCTCGGCGGGCAGTGCGTCGCTACCAGGAGATTGCGGCGGCCACTTTCGGGCAGCGCAGCCAAGTCGGCACGGCTGTCGGCGCTGAACGAGCCCTTGGCGCTATCCAGCGTGAGAACAGCACCATGTTGACGGGGCGTGCTGAGCGCGTTCAGCACCGCCGCCGTCTGCGCGCGAGTGCGAAACTCGGCGTTGCCGGGGCTGAGCACAAAGGGCAGACGCGTCGCCTCAAGTTTGCGCCTTATGCGCTGGGCTGCCTTGGTGGTGCCGATGCTGGTCAAGTCACCCAAACCCACGAGCAGTTCCGCCCCCTGCCGTTGCGCTTCAGCCAAGGCCCAGTCCCACACCACGTCTTTCACCGTATCTTCACGGTCAGGCAGATGAATATCAGCCAGCAATGCAATCGTCGTCATACCATTCCTTCCACTCGGCGGCGGGACCTGCTCAAACCGTAAATTCATCACCATCAAAGGCCATCGTCGCCGGGAACGGCAGCGTCGCGACGAGTTCACGGAAACGCCGTTCATTGTCTTCACCATGCCAGGCATTGCCAATGTGGTTGAAGATCATGCGCTTGATAGGCAGCTGCTTGAGCTTGGGCAGGGCGTTTTCCAGGCGGTAGTGGACACATTCGCAGACGCACACATCGCAGGGTTCATCACCAGGCCGCAGCGGAAAATCGCGGAAACTGGCATGCAGATCGCCCGTGAAAATCACTCGTTTGCCCTCGGTTTCGACGAGAAAGCCATAGCTGGGCAACGCCCCCATGTGCTCGGTCGGCAAGGTAGTGACCCGCACCAGATCGTCCGTGTAGCAGCAGGCAGCGCGCGGTAGAACCTTGAAGGTCAGCAACTCGGGCGGCCAACCACGCCCTGTCGAGGCCATGAAGGCCAAGGTCGCGTCAATGCCGCTCTGCTCGGGCAACAAAATCTCTGTGGTCGCACCATCGCGCTTCGGATATTTCACCAGAGTTTTGAGGACGCCCGTTAGGCCACCCATGTGGTCTTCATGCTGATGGGTGATAAACACCGCGCGCAGCATGGTCAACGGCAACCCCTTGCGAATCATCAGCGCATTGGCCGGCGCGCCGGCGTCAATCAGGTAGCCCGTGTCATCGCTCAGCTGTAACAGCGTGCTGCTGCAGTGGCGGCAGTAGGTCGGATCGCCGTGACTGGTTCCCAAAGTAATAATCTTCATGCTCAGTGTCCCGTATTTTCCTGTTCAATTGCTCGCAATATTCCCCGCAGATACGCCGCGCCCAGCAGGCGCCCCATGATGGCATAGCCAGGCGACGAATTGTCCTCGCCAGCCATGGTCGGGGCGTGATCCGGCCGCAGCAGGCAATCCACGCCGCAACGGCGGTACTGCCGCATGGCGGCGGCCATGTCCGTCGGGCCGTTGTCATGGAAGGTCTCCACAAAACCGCCATCGTGGGCTGCCACATCACGGGCGTGTACAAAAACAATGTCGTCTTTGAACTCGGGAATCAGCGCCATAATGTCCTCGCCCATGCTGCGAAAAGTGCCCTGACAAAAACTGATGCCCCAGGCCGGACTGGCAGCCAGGGCCTTCGCCCGGCGAAATGCCGCCGCCGAGGTCATGATGCGCGGGTAACCCTTGAGCGTCGGCACCGGCGGGTCGTCCGGATGCAAGCCCATGCGTACCCCGGCGGCTGCGGCGGCCGGCATCACCGCCCGCATGAAATACGCGTAGTTGTCCCACAGCTGCTCGTGACTCAGGCACAATTCCGCCGCCGCAATGTCCGCCGGAAAATAGCCGTTGGTCAGAGCACCGCCCCGCGTGGGGATGTCCACCCGGCTGCGAAACCAGCCGACGCCAGCCATGAAATTGTAGCAGAGCACGGGTATCTCCAGCCGGCCCATGTTGGCCAGCATGGCGCAGTAATGCTCAATGTCCTCGTCGCGCCCCGGCAAACCGAGCTTGATGCGGCTCATGTCAAATTCGTCGCCTTCAATGGCCAGGAGCTGAAAACCGGCCTCACGAAAGCGCGCGTGAATGCCCGCCAGGGTCGCAAAGTCCCAGATCGGCTTCAGGCCGGTCAACTCCGGCGCGGCCTTGGTAATCGCGTAGTCAATGCCGGCCTGCCGCGCCAAAGTCCATTTGCTATCCGGCAGGGCGGGAAGAAATAAGCCCAATTTCATCGTCTGTCCTCATCAGTAATCACGCCTCACCTCGCTGTCAACGCGCCAAGCACCGCCGCGCGGCCAACCAGTGCCGGCCACAGGCCTTCACGTCAATGCCGGACACGCAGGACAAGCGAGCGGCGGAATAGCGGCAAGAGCGCGCTGCGGCCATTGCTCAGTGTGAGTTCTTCCTCCGTATCCGTCCACGGGTCGTAGGCCTGGCAGCCGCTGGCGTCGTCCACCGGCACACTCAGACCGCGCAGTTCTGCGGCCAGACATTCTTCGTCGAGTTCGCAGCGCCAGTCGCTGGCCTTGTCGCGGCACCACATAAGATCCATACGCCTGCCACGCAGGCCGTAGACACGCAAGGCATGGGTCTCTGTATAATACGGCTGGAAGTCCTCGGCGATGGGGTCCACCCCAGCAACAGCGCGGGCAAAACGCCCGAAATGCCAGTAGAGGTCGTGCTTGTCCAGGTAGAGGTGATCCCAGTGCCAGCACTGACCGCTGCCGGCACTGCCGGCGAAGAAGGGCGCAAACAGCACGTCGTGCAGCAACGTGCCCTCACGATCCTTCTCATAGAGCCGCGAATAGCGCGCGTGATTGGCCTCCACCGCACCGCCTTCGGCCAGTATTGCCGGCTTGTCCGAACAGCGTCGGCGCAGCTCGCCAATGGCGTGCGCGCAAAGGACGTCCATCGGCCCACGGCAGACATCGAGTTCCGCCCCGGGGTCAAGATAGCGATGGACCTGCAAAAAGTCCGTCCCCGCCAAACTACCCAAGTAGTCATAGCAACGATAGGCCGTGCTGCCGGAAAAACTGCCCAAATTCTGCAACGCCAGCTGCCGCGGAAAGATTTCCCGTAGCGCGGCCAGCATCACGTCGCTCCATTCTCGCCAAATCGCCAGATCGCCCGTGCTGTTGATCTCATTCCAGAGCTCCCAGGCGACTACCGCCGGCGAATCGCCCAGACCAGCCGCCGCCAAATAACGCAACTTGACCAGATAGGCAGCACGGCCGGCTTCCGAGCCATAAAACTCCGCCATGCTGCGGCAGCAGCCGCCACGTTCCGGCGAATACAACGGCTGCAGGAAACTGATCACCCCCGGAAAACTCTCCGCCACCGGCTGAACCGGCGCCTGCACGCTGCGAAAATGCTCCACCGTAAACTTGATTTTCACCCCGAATTCCTCGGCCATGGCGACCACAGCGCGGATGTGACCGAGATTACGCTCGCTGAACTCGCCCAGGCGCTCGGGCATCACATTGAAAAACGGTACGCCCAGCCAAATCCGGGTGAAATTTCCACCCTGGGCGGCAAAGGCGCCAAGCCAGTGCCGGTAAGTCGCCAGGATTTCCTCTTCGCCAAGCTGGTCAGCAAGCCGATGAAAACAAAAATTCTGCCCAATGGGAATGTAGGTTTCGCCAGTGGCCAGAGTGAAATAGCGTCTATTCTGCTGAGCCGGCGCTAGCCAGCGTTGGTCTGTCATGGAGTGCACTGTCCTTTGCTTTTATATCCTTCACCAGAGCGGGCCGGTTTAAAATTACCGTCCTTGGTTTACCTTACCAATGCTCCCCGTAGCTTTTCTTCCGCATTTTTCACTCCTTCACCCCAAGGGATATTCATTCCATGGTCCCTATCCGCCGCTATGCCTTTGCCGCACTTTTCTGCAGCACCCTCATCGTCCTCCAGGCGCAGCCAGTCCCCGCCGTTGACGACGTGTGGTTCGACCAAGTCACCACCCCGACCAAGCTGACGCCAGCGCAGATCGAAGACTTCTGCCGCAAAATCCACCGCGCCATCGCCGCCGGCCAAGACGAAAAACAGCTAGCGGCACTCGCCCCCGCCGACCAGTCGCCCCGCATCCTCTTCCTCAGTCTCGGCAACGACCTGTGGCCCTCGCGGACCTACTTCGGCAGCGGCTGGGATTTCGCCCACGCATGGGAGAGCACCGCCAACATCATGCTCGCCAATGAAAAATCCTATGCCGTCGAAACCGCCAAACATGCTCGCGGCACCATTGACGACGCCAAACGCGAAGGTAAGCCCGTCCCCAAAGACTGGGTCGCCCGTGAAAAAAATCCCGGCGCCTGGACTTGGCTGCGGCTGGATATTGTCCAGGTTGCCCGACCATCCTTTGACTACTCCGTAGAAGGCTCGAAGATCGCTCTGACCAGCCTGGTCGGCCTGGCCTTCGGACCCCAGGTGGGCTTTGCCTTCCCACCCGCACAACTCACCGGCCGCTGCCTCGTCACCCCGGAACGCTTCCTCGCCAAACAGCAGGTCGCCAACATTATCGCCGAAACCTACAACTGGGGCGCCATGAAAAACTGGCTGCGCCTCAGCGCCGTCGAATCCGGCCACCGCATCTGCCTCTTCGAGGTCGACAGCTACTGCACGGACGGCCAGAACGTCG
>JAQWBY010000286.1 GCA_028706165.1 Lentisphaeria bacterium
ACATGCGCTCCAAGGGGGAATTGCCCGACGACGGCGAGCACAACTACGGCATGATGACTTGGGATTTCTACCCCAAGGCCGTCTACGCGGCCTACAATGGCCTCACTGGACTCTATCACGACAAGGACTTCGAGCGGGCCTGCGAGTTGCCTTGGGGCGAATGGGCCTTCGTCTTCAAGAACGACCGCGAGCTGGCCGTCGCTCTCTGGAATGACGGCGAAGACGACATTCCGCGCGTGTTCAGAACTGACGCTGTCGCCGCTGAAATCGTCGATATCTTCGGCAATCGCCAGGCGTTGCCGGTGATTGATGGCACGGTGCTGGTGACCACGACGAACGAGCCGCAGACGCTACTGCTGCGCGGCGCCAAAAGCACCGAGCTGCTGCCGCCGCTGAGTAGCTTCGCCATGCCCGAACTGCTGTTGCCGGGCCAGCCTCAGCCTATGACCGTAGTGCTGGCGAATCCCTTTGCTGAGGCGCGGCAGGCGACCGTCAAGCTGACGCTGCCGCCGACGGTGACAGCCAGTCAAAGCCAGTTTTCGGCGCAGGTCGCGCCGTATAGCCAGGCGAAATTTGCGGCGACGCTGACGCTGACGACGGCGCCCACAAACAGCCTGGTTGCCAAGGAGTGGGTGATGGCCGAAGGCCAGCTGGCCGGCATGGAGCCCGTCCGGCAGATGCACCTGTTGCCGGTGCCCTTCCGGTTCCCGAGTCGTCTTGCTGGTGAAGCGCTGTTCACGCTGGCGGATCATACGAAAATCACCCAGCTGTTTGTTGGCGATCCGGCCAAGGAAGACAGCACCTGGAAAGGTGCGCAGGATTTAAGCGCGAAGGTATGGCTGGCCATCGACGACCAGGCCCTCAGCGTCAAAGTCGTGGCCACCGACGATCAGCACTGCCAGAAAAATACCGCCGCCCAGCGTTCCTGGGACGGCGATGGCATCCAGCTCTTCCTGATGCCGTCCGGCCTGTCGTCGGCAGTGGAAATGGACTTCGCCCGTGAGGAAGACGGCCGCAGCCATGTCTTCCTGCGCCGACTGCCGCCGGGCATCCAGGGCGACGAAGCTGCGCTACGGCTGGCGACGGAACGCGCTGGTACGCAGACGACCTACGTAATCACGGTGCCTTTCGCGGCCATCGGCAGCACGGCCGAGGCCTTCGCACGCGGCTTCCGTTTCAACCTGATGGTCAATGATGCCGACAACGGCATTCGCGAAGGCTGGGTCCAGGTGGCGCCGGGCATCGGTACCGGCACGGTCAACACCCAGATCATGCCGGTGCTGCTGGCTCAATAACGCGGGAGCGCACCGAGGCGATACGAGGATATTTCGCCTTCTCCTGCGTCCTCCAAATGGGTGAGTGTTGGCTTGTAGCGCAGTCCGGCGCAGTTTTTCGACTGGCAGTGCCAGTCAGCAACGCCCGGTCCTTAAATGTACCATATGGGAATCTGCAACACATTTTCCCGCAAAGTGCCGGGTTGTGGACAACTGCACAGGACTGCGCCCATGCCGCGTGTCTTCCCCACGATCTTGTCCAGAACCAGAAAGGCGCTGGTATCCGCAGCCGAGACATTGGCGTTCTTTTTGATTTCGATGGGGTGTAGTACGCCATTTTCTTCGATGATGAGGTCAATTTTACAATCCATTTCGAGAACGTCGCCCTCTTTGCTGGTTTTCTTTTTGTCACGGCCGCGATAGAAGGACACAAAATTGCGGTAGTCCAGGCCGATATTGGCAAAGGACTTGAGAATTTCGGAAATGGCGAAGGTCTCGAACATCGGTCCGCTCATGGCGCCATAGGCAAGTGCGTCGCTGCTGAGCCAGCGCGTTAGGTAGCAGGCAAGACCGGTATCGCGAAAGTAGAGCTTGGGTGTTTTCGTTACGCGCTTGAGCGCGCTAGCCGCAAAGGGCTCTAGCAAATAGATGATGCCGGAGCTTTCCAGCAGTGAAAGCCACCGTTTGACGGTCGTCATATCGACGCCGGCTTCGTCGGCGATGTTGGAGCAATTGAGGACTTGGCCGGTTCGTGCGGCTGCGGCAACTACAAAACGGCGAAAGGCATCCAGATTCTGGACAACGGTCAGTTCCCTGATATCACGCTCGATGTAGCTCTTGACGTAGTTGCCGTAGAATGTCGACCAGTCCGTTTCGGATTTCTGCAACTCGGGGTACGACCCGCGATGGATGATGTCCCAGATGTTGACTGGCGTACGAACGGTTTTTCGCCGCTCCAGAATGTAGTCCGTGGTTGGGATGAAGCGCAGCGAAAATGGGTCGGACTGAATTTCACGCAGAGACAGGCCGGACAACTCGATGATGCCGATGCGTCCAGCGAGAGATTCTGACACGTCCTTCATCAGTAGGAAGTGCTGGGAACCCGTGAGCATGAACCGCCCTTTCGCCTCTGATTGGTCACAGGCCATTTTGATATGGCGGAAGAGGATCGGAGCGCGCTGCACTTCATCAATGGTGAGCGGCGGTGGATTCAGCGTGAAAAACATGGCGCTGTCGGTCTTTGCCTGCTCTTCCAAGAAGGGATCGTCAAGCGTGACATAGCGGCGTTCGGGAAAAAGGTGCTGCAGCAAGGTCGATTTGCCGACCTGTCGCGGTCCGGTGATCAGCAGAGCCTTGTAAGCTTGCGACGATGTCTGAACCAGACCTTCAATGCTGCGTGTGATGTACGTCATTGTATCCTCCGTCAAATTTAGTTTTCGATACTAAATATGCCAATACATTAGCGCGCAGTTAGTTAATGTCAATTTCCAGAGAGTATGTCGTGGATTTATCTGCAGGTCGCGCCGATTGGCGCGGTTTCTGTTTAGCCGCAGATGACCCAGATGGCGCCGGTTTCTTTTTATCCGCAGATTCCGCAGATTGACGCAGATTTTGGCGGTGTGTTTTTTTACCGCAGATTCCGCAGATTGGCGCCGCCGGTCATAAGACGCAAATGCATTCTTCATGCGAAGGCACGAAGGTGCGAAGGCGCGAAGAAGACAAAGAATGGCGGCATGTCTTGCCGCTGAGGGGAAGCGGTCACCGGCGGGGTTTGGCGCTTGGCGGTTTGGGTTGTTTTGTCTTGCCGTGGTGTTTGGCCGACTTGCCGTGTGATTTTGCCTTCGGCGTCACGTCGTCTGCGCGGAGTGCGAGGATGACCCAGCGGTCGGGGTCATTTTCGTCGAGAGCGAGAGAGTGTTCCTCCATAAGGGTGAAGCCGTAGTTCGGTAGGGCGTGGAGGAAGTCGTCGCGTTCTTTGGTGGGGTAGGCGGGGCCTTTCAGGAGCATGAGGATGCCGTTGATGGCGAGTAGTTCGACGGCATCGGGGAGGAGTTCGGCGGCGGGTCCAACGGCTCTGGCGGTGACCATTTGGCATTGCTGGTGGAGCTCGGGGTGGTGGCTGGCGACTTCGCGGCCGCGGAAGGCGTAGGCCTGGGCCTTGGTGCAGGGCGTGAGTTTGACGGCTTCCTGGAGGAAGGCGGCTTTGCGGGCGCGGCTGTCGACAAGGACCCATTGGCGGTCGGGAACCCAGGTCATGAGGGGTAGACCGGGGTAACCGCCGCCGGAGCCGAGGTCGAGGACGATATCACCGGGGGCGGTGTAGGCTTCGACCAGGTTGCAGACCGTGAGGGAGTCGAAGATGTGGAATTTGAGGTAGTCAAGGGTGGAGACGAGGCGAGTGAGATTGAGCCAACTGTTGACGCCGGCGAGGTGGCTGTAGATGGCTTCGAGGCGGGCGCGTTTGTCGTCATCGACGGAGAGTTCGAGGTCCTTGCAGGCGGCGACGAACCATGCCCAGGCGTCGTGGTCGAAGGTCAGCCGGGGGTATTTGTCCGGCTTGAGATCATCGGGATTGAGCACGTGTTCGGTGGGCATGGGGTGGCTCCGGGTGGGGTCGGGCTGGGTCATCAGATGCACTCCCCTTGGAGGGTGGAGAATTTGCTCAGCGGGACATTGGGATTTTTTTCGGCGAAGTAGTCGACGCTCCACTGGTCGGGGAAGAGGAGCACGGGCACTTGGTCGGGGTCGAAGGCGATGCGGACATTGCTGCCCATGTAGGCGCCTTTGAATTGCTCGACGTCGGTATCGGGGGCAAGCCAGCGCACTTCGGTGAAGGGGGTGCTTTCGAGGCGGACATCGGCGGCGTATTCGGTTTCGAGGCGGTGTTTGACGACTTCGAACTGCAGTTGGCCGACGGCACCGAGGAGGGCGGTTTTTTGCAGGCTGTTATGGAGGTAGAAGACCTGGATGACGCCTTCGTTGAGGAGTTGTTCGAGGCCGTCGCGGAACTGTTTGAATTTGGACGGCGTATTGTTGTGGAGGTATGAGAAGACTTCGGGTGGGAAGCGTGGAATTTCGTGGTAGCGCAGGTCGGGGATTTGGGTGAGGGTATCGCCGATGCGGAAGGCGCCGTGGCTGACGAGGCCGACGATGTCGCCGGGGTAGGCGACTTCGACGCTTTCGCGGTCCTGGCCGAAGAGTCGTTGCGGGTAAGAGAGACGGATGGGCTTGTTGCCGCCGCGGGGATTGGGCACGGTCATGTCCTTGGAGAAGACGCCGGAGCAGATGCGGATGAAGGACAGACTATCGCGGTGGTTGGGGTCCATGTTCGCCTGGATTTTGAAGACGAAGCCGGAGAAATCAGGCCGGGTTGGGTCGATGAGTCCCTGGCTTGATTTGCGGGGCATGGGCGGCATGCCATGGCGGACGAAGTAGTTCAGGAGCAACTGCACGCCGAAGTTATTGATGGCGCTGCCGAAGAAGACCGGGGTGAGTTCGCCGACGCGGACCTTCTCGTCGTCGAAGGCCTCGCCGGCGAGGGACAGCAGTTCGATTTGTTCGAGCCATTCCTGGTGGATGGACGGGTGGAGTTGGGCGCTGATGCGGGGATCGTCGGCGCCGGTGACCTGGTCGGCGGCTCTGCTGGCGCCCTTGCCCTGGTTGGCGTAGAGGTGCAGGGTTTTTGCGAGGCGATCGTAGACGCCTTTGAAGTCCGGTCCGTCGCCGAGGGGCCAAGTGACGGGGAATGCGCCGATGCCGAGGACGCGTTCGAGTTCGTCGAGCAGCTCCAGGGGATTGAGAGCCGGGCGGTCCATCTTGTTCATGAAAGTGAAGATGGGGATGCCGCGCATGCGGCAGATTTCGAAGAGTTTGCGGGTGCGTTCCTCGATGCCCTTGCCGGCGTCGATGACCATGATGACGCTATCGACGG
>JAQWBY010000287.1 GCA_028706165.1 Lentisphaeria bacterium
TGCGCAATGGTTACGACCTCGACTACGAAATGAACCAGCTCTGCTTCATGCAGCAGATGCGCCCTGATACCCACGCGGTCTATATACCCTGCGACAAGAAGCTTGAGCACGTCAGCAGTTCGGCGCTCAAGGGCATGTCGCGCTTCCCCAATCTCAATGGCCGTGACAATTTCTATTACCCCAAGAAATTTGATTATTTCCGTCAGTCGCCGCAGGAACTCTTCAGTATTTAAGACGTTCGGCCGCAAAGCCACTGCACTATCATTATACCCGGATAATAGCACCAGCCAAAAGGACACCTTGACGATGAAAAACGGCTATCAGCACATGGTTATCGATCATTACATCCACAAATTGCGGGAGTTGCGCGCCGTCCGTAGCCGAGAACTGGCCGCATTGCGTACTCGCGAGGACGCCATGGCCTATCGGGACAAACTGCGCAAGGCCATTGACGGCGCCTTCGGTCCCTGGCCCGAGTGGACGCCGCTGGACATGCGCATCAGCGGTGTCAAGCAGTTCGACGGCTACCGCGTCGAGAACATCATCTTCAACAGCCGGCCGGATTTCTGGGTGACGGCGAATCTCTACGTACCCGATGGGCTGACTGCGCCGGCACCAGGCGTCATCGGTTGCTGCGGCCATAGCAAAGAAGGCAAGGCAGCCGGGGTGTACCAGTCCTTTGCGCTGCGGCTGGTGCACGACGGTTTCGTCGTCCTCATGGTCGATCCCATTCATCAAGGCGAACGCGATCAGTACCCCAAGCTCACGCGTTTGGGCAGCGGCAAGCAACTTTGTGATGCGCACAACGTCATGGGCCGGCAGCTGGAACTGCTTGGAGACTTCTTCGGCAGCTGGCGCGTCTGGGACGGCCGCCGCGCCATCGATGTTCTCGCCGCCCGGCCGGAAGTCGATCCTAAACGCCTGGGGATCACTGGCAACTCCGGCGGCGGCACGCTCACCGAATGGATCTGGGCCAACGACGAGCGCCTCAGCATGGCTGCGCCGAGCTGCCATGTCACCAGCTTTCTGACCAACCTCGAAAATGAACTGCCCACCGACAGCGAGCAGTGCCCGCCAGGCATCATCGGCGCCGGCCTGGAAATGGTCGACCTCATGATCGCCCGCGCCCCGCAGCCGGCCATACTTCTTGGCCAGCAGTACGATTTTTTCGAACGGCGTGGCCTCAAAGAGGCGTATGGGGAGCTCAAGCGCTTCTACGAGCTCTTGGGCGCTGGCGACCAGTGCGAGCTCTTCATCGGTCCCTGCACGCACGGCTACTCGGCTCACAATCAGCAGGCGATGCTGGCCTTCTTCCACAAGCACGCTGGCATGCCCGGCGTAGCTACGGAAATCGACCCAAAGCCCGTAGCAGAAGCCGTCCTCGCCTGTTGCCCGGAGGCCAATGTGGTCAAAGCCGGCTCCAAGCCCATCTACGAGGTTATGACTGCAACCGCCGATGCGTGGGCGGCTTGCCGCCAAGCACCGAAAAATGCCGCTGAATGGCGCAGCACGCTCGTCAAGCTGCTGAAGTTCCCCGAAGCCACTGGCGTGCCGCACTACCGCGTTCTCCGCTCGCAGCGCATCGGCAACGACGTCTGGCAGCGCAGCGGCATCGAAACCGAGGGCGACATTTTGGCCATTATGCGCAAGCGCCTGCGCAGCAAGGATCGCGGCGAGACACTTGACGTCGAGGAAGAGGTCCATCTCTACCTGCCGCACCTCGGCTCCGAGCTTGACTGCCAGGACTGCTCTTTTGTGGCTGACATGAACCAGGGTGGCGAGCTGTACGCGCTGGACGTTCGTGGGCTAGGCGAGTCCATGCCTGAAGATCACTTGAGCATGTATCGCTCCTACGGCATGGACTACATGATGCACGCCACTGCTCTGATGTTTGGTGAAAGCATGTTCGGCCGTCGGGTATTTGATGTTGTGCGCACCCTTGATCTACTCAAGGCCGAGGGGAGCAAAACCGTTCATCTCTATGGTCGTGGCCAAGGCGCGCTGCTGGCGGCCTTTGTGGGCATACTTCGCGATGAGGTTGTTGACGTCACCCTCTACAACGCTCCGACCAGTTATATGCAGTGGATAAAGGCCGGCGTGTCCGATTGGCCGGCGGCAAGCACACCCAAAAATGTTCTTCGCTACTTTGATTTGCCAGACCTCTACGCGGCACTTGGCCAACGGCTGACCATGATCGACCCCTGGGACGAACGCATGGGCAAGGACTAAACCGCGGCAAGCAAGGACGTGCTTGGTAGAGTGGACTGCTTGACCGGAGGGGGGGACACCCAATCCGTCGCGACTGGGCTCGCGGCGTCATCACATTAAGCTCTAAAAAAAAGTGCATTTTTTTACAAAATTTACATGGTTTTATGCGTGGTGGCGCTTGCAATGCAAGTGACGGGGAATACAGTAGAGGCGCCTTGGACCTGGTCGACCACAACGTCCCTGGTAGCGCTGGAAGTAAATGCAAGGATAAGGAAAAACGTGTTTTTGGAAAGGACACACAGATGAAGAGCATTTTGTCCGCATTGGGGTTCACTGCATTAGGCACATTGATGCTTTTAAGCGTTGAACTCAAGGCACAGGACAGCACTGCCACGCCGGAAACGGTTCCAGGTGGGTCTGTCGCAGTGGTCGAGACACAAGAAGAGAGCAATATGCCGACGCTCTCAGCGACTCTTACCTACGCATCCGCGTATATTTACAACGGGTTTATCTGGAATTCCGGGAATGTCTGGCAGCCAGATGTCAGCATTGCGTGGAAAGGCTTCTACGCCGGTGCCTGGGGCAACTGGGACTGCATGGACGATGTCGGGCAGGACAACGACTTCGAAGAGTGGGATTACTACGCCGGTTACGGCCACACCTTCGCAGACGTTCCGGTGCTGGGCGCGATCAGCTTGGAAGCGACCTACACCTATTATGACTTCCCGAGTTTCTCTGAAGGTGACTATCAGGAAATCAGCCTGAAGACAACGTTAGACGACGTTCTCCTGCAGCCGTCGTTGACCGTCGCCTGGGATTTCGAGGACGATCTGTACTGGGCCAGTCTTGGTGCTAGCCACAGCGTGGCGATATCCCCCATCAGCGACAAACTCAGCCTGGACATGGAAGGTGAACTCTTCTGGAACAACGCCAAGTATAACCGGTGGACGTACGGCGTTGACAAGAACGCCTTGGCTGTCTTCCAGTTCACGGCCGGCCTGAATTACGCCGTCTGTGACTATTGCAGCTTCGGGCCCTTTGTCACCTTCGCTTGGGCCTTGGAGCACGACCTGCGCGAAGTCTGGAAAGATGACCCGATGAACAGTGCCTGTAACTTCCTCTGGGGTTTTGCGCTGAGCGCTGATTTCTAAGACGAGACTGCCTTTGGGCAGCAATCCATATGGAGGCATGACACAGCTTGAAGGACTATGGCACCAATGCCAGCATGGCGTGACATTCTCCAAAAATGGGCACGGCAGGCGCGGATTCCATCCGGCGCCTGCCGTTTTGCGTTGCATGATGACGAGCTGCTGCCGCTTGCGATCGGGCAGCTCTGTCTGGCCCGGCCATCGCGCCTGGTCGTGGTTGCCGCCGACAGTGGCCGCGCCGAGAGTCTGGCCGCGGCGCTGGGCTCACTGCTGCAGTTGCTGGGGGAAAGGCGGCCGGTCATTCCGTTGCCGGAGGTCGCGCCAGGGCGGCGGCAGTGGGTTCCCGAAAACGAGGCCGGCCGTTGTGCCGCGCTGGACGCGGCTTTGAGCGGCCGCAACGCGATTTTCGTGACGACAGCGGCCGTGCTGATGTCCGAAACCATCACGCCGAAAAACTACCGCGAGCAGAGTTTCACCCTCCGCAAAGGCATGAATATCGCGCCCGACGCGCTGGCCAAGATGCTCGTGGAGCTGGATTACGACAACGAATTCGAAGTCCAAAGCCCCGGCGAATTCGCCCGCCGCGGTGGCATTATGGACATCTACTCGCCGCTTTACGACGCGCCCGTGCGTCTGGAATTCTGGGGCGACGACATTGACAGCATGCGCTTTTTTCTGCCGGACACGCAGCGATCCTTCCGTGACGCGCCGGAGTTGTGTGTCGTGCCGCGGGGCATGGCCATGCTGGAGGACAATGCTGGCGCCAAGGCGCGTGTGCACGATTTTTTTGCGGAAGACCTGCCGCTGGTGATCTGCGCGCCTGACTTGATTGCGCGGCACCTAGGCAGCTACGCCGACACTGACACCCAGATCGGCTGGCAGGACTTGGTCGCGTCGGCAGGCAACTGCGTGCAGCTGCTTACCGATGGTGGCGATCCGGCCTTGCTTGCTGGCGACGGCGGCAGCATTGTCCACACCGACGCTATCAGCCTCGGTGCCGAACTGGCGTCTCTGCTGCCCGAGTTGGGCGACGGCGCGGCCTTGTGGCATTGGCAGCAGCTGCGGGACAATCTCCTGCGCTGGCAGCGCGGTGGCTACACGCTGGTCGCCTGCTGCGCCGGCTCTGGCGAAGTCGATCGCTTCCGGGAAATCCTCCATGACGACCCACTGACGCGCGAGCTGCCCATTGTGGTGGAGCAACACGAGTTGGATGGCGGGCTGCTCCTGCCCAGCGCCAGGCTGGTGCTGCTGAGCGATCACGAGATTTTCGGCCGCAGGGGGCCGCGGCGGCGGCATCGCCATGTCGCCTACCATCAAGACGCGGCCATACACGACACTATTGACTTGGAAGACGGTGCCCTGGCGGTGCATGTCACCCAGGGCATCTGCATCTTCCATGGCATCCGCAGCCTGGAATCCGGCGGCGAAGTTCAGGACGTCATTGACCTGGAATTTGCTGACGACGCGCGACTTTACGTGCCTCTGCAGCAGGCGCATCTGATCAGCCGCTATCTGGGCGCCGGCAAGAGCACGCCGAGCTTGAGCCGTATTGGCGGTGTGTCCTGGCGCAATGCCAAGAAGCAGGCGGCGGACGCGGCTTGGGACCTGGCGGCGGAACTCCTGCGCATTGAGGCGATGCGGGAGCACGCGGCCGGTATGGCCTACAAGCCGCAGGTGGAATGGGAACGTTCCTTCGCGGGGTCTTTCCCTTACGATGAAACGGCAGACCAGCACGAAGCGATTGCCGCCGTGCTCGCTGACATGGAAAATCCCAAGCCCATGGACCGTCTTCTCTGTGGCGATGTCGGCTATGGCAAGACCGAAGTGGCCATGCGTG
>JAQWBY010000288.1 GCA_028706165.1 Lentisphaeria bacterium
TGACGAAATTCCATGTCACGCTTACATGATTGGTTATTGGCAACAACCGACTATTTTTTCAACATATTTACCAGATTTATCGCGAGAATTTTCTATAAAAAAAGACTTTATATCTTCGCCAACTGACATACAAAAAGAAATTTTACGATCAGAAAATCCTGTTTGCATACATTTTCGTCGAGGAGATTATGTAAATTTAAGTTCTGTTGGATTTATTACGCTTGATTACTACATGAATGCTATCAAAATTTTACAAAATAAAATTAAAAACCCAACTTTTTTCGTTTTTTCTGATGACATAGCATGGTGTAAAAACAATTTTATTGTACCAAATATCCCAACTTTTTATGTTGATTGCAATTCAAATAATGATTTACCGACTGATTACTTTCATTTTAATTTAATGATGAATTGTCATCATTTCATTATCCCTAACAGCACCTATTCGTATTGGAGCGCCCTGTTAGGGAAGCATGAACAGAAAATAGTCATTGCCCCGAAAAAATGGCACATAAATCAACAAGAGGAACAAAGTAATATTATCCCTGCAAATTGGATACCTATTTGACTTATTGAAACCATATGGCAACTATTCCTATACCCATGCCACCCGCCGTAGCCTATTCACCCCTAAGGCCAACATGTTTATACCGGTACAGCGCGTAGCTGCGTGGCTGCGGTAGGGCAAAGTCGATGCGGCCGTCGCTATCAACGGTGACGGTCTGGTCTGTGCCAGCACCGACGACGTGCGTCAAGCGATAGCGACATCCCCCCTCCCCGCCATACAGCGCCAGGCGCCGCTGGCCTCGCGGGTTGTCCTCGCGGAAGATCAGGACGTAGCCGCTGCGCGCGTCGGCGATGGACTGGAAACCCGTCCAGCCCAGCCCCGACGGCTCATCGCCCAACGGCAGCACCAGCCCGGAATGCATGGCCAGGGCGTGCTCGCGGTAGCGCAGCAACACATCCTTGAGCGCAAAGGCCTCCTCAGGCAAGCCCGTGCCCTCGAACCACGCCAGCGGCTGCGCCATCATCGTTATCGCAAAGCAGTACTCGAATGAGTAGCGCCTGGGCGCCAGCGGGTCATCGCCGTACTTGTCGCCATTCCGCCACGTATTCAAAAACTCAATCTGCAAGCGCCGCGTCGGCACGTACTTGGACAAGTGCCATAGATTCCGCAAGGTCCAATGCGGGTAGTAGTTGCCCCAGTCCGTGTAACGATTCTCCAGAAAGATATTCCCGTACTCGTAGAAAAAGTGGTAGCCGTAGCGCCGGCCGGCCGTGCAGTCAAGATTGAACACCGCCGCGCCGTCCGTCGCCTCAGTCACTGCATCGAACATGCGCCGGAGGTTAACTTCGGCCCGCTTGTCGCCAATGAACACGCCATCAATCTTGAAAATCCGTATGCCGTAGTCGCTATGCAGCCGTATCAGCGTGTCGGCATCGTCCCGCCAGTGCGCGTAGCTGTCGTCCTTGCTGGGATTGAACCACAGACACAATTCAACACCCTGCTCGCGGCCATACTCGACCACCGGCCGCAGACCGCGGGGAAAGACCTCCGCGCGTGGCTCCCAGTAGTCCGCGCGCTGCCAAATGCCGTCCAGCGATCCCGAAATGCCGCGGCCGGTATTGCAGGACACGCCTGTCTGCCAGCCGTCATCAAGCTGTAGATGCGTTATGCCCAGGCGCTTCGCTGCGTCGATCTCGCGCAACGCAAAGGCCTCGCCCATACGCGTGTCCTGGTTGCGATCGCCCCAGGTGTTCATCATCACCATCTCGTCCCGAGCCGCGTCGAAAACCCGCAGCCGACTCTGGTAGTCCCGCAGCGCCGACAGCTGCGACAGCTCGTCATTCGCGCTCAAGCCCACCACCACGCTATAGCCGCGCACCCACTCGTCACCGGCGGCATCCGTCGCCCGCAGACCCAGTCCAAGCACCGACAGTTCGCCGATCCGCAGCACAAAATCCGCCGGCGGTCGCCCCAGCTGCACTGGCGCGCAAGGCGCCTCCTTGAGCACAAACACCGCCGTATCGCCAAAACTCGGCCGCATCAGCAGGATGTTGCCCGTCAGCATGCTGTCGCCGCGATAGGGCAAGACCTCCCGCTCACTGACCAGGTTGTTGCAGCGATCCGTCACATCCGCAAAATCCACCGCCCGAGCCCGCCAATGCACCCCCGGTAGACGCAGACGCTCCGTCACCACGTGGTCGCCGGCACCCTCCGCCAAACGCTCAGACTGCTCCACATTCGCCATATCCGCCACCTGCAGCGCCGCCGCCGTCGTCCAGCTTCCGCGCCCCGCCCGCCGCACGTAGTAGTCACAGGCAATGGCGGGACAATGATCATACAGCCGAAAGACCCGCCGCAGCTCCAGTCCAGAGGCAAACACGCAGGTCACTGTCGCCGCCAAATACCCGTGCCGAGACGGCGTCCCCGACACTGCCGCTACCGCCAAATCCGCCGCCACCGGCGCATCCGTCTGCCCCGGCAGGGCACAGGACGCACCGCCGGCTAGAGCCAAGCTGCCACCGCCATCACCCAACACCAGCGCCAGCGCCGACAACAGCCCGCTCTGCCAATCGTAAACCCGCGTCATCCGCCCGGTGCTCAGCACCAGCTGTCCATCACTCAATTCAGCACGACATACACCGCTCATAGCTATTGTCAACTCCTGTTCCGTAGTGGTTTCTTCAATGCTTGCTTGGGACGGATCCGACGGATCGGACGGATCGGACGGATCAGGTTAGGGCGGACACATAGGTCCGCCCCTACGCGGTTTGATCGGTCTAATCTTCTGTCTGGTTATCGCGGACGGATCGGACGGATCGGACGGATCGGACGGATCGGATCTATCTGATTGATGCGTCCCAGGCGTCCCCTGGTACCGGCCAATATCAATCACTGCCCGATTACGCCGCAGGCAATCGGACAGCCATTGATAATCTAGCCATAGAGCTTCAGGCTGAGCCAAACGTGCCCGTTTCCCTGGCCGCGAAGCGGCAGGCGCCCTGCAAGGGCGCTGTCATCGTAGCCCAGGGCAAGCGACGCCGAAGGCGGAGCGCCGCCCTGGGTAGAGCGCCATTTTTCTCGTGTTCCTCGGCCTCTTTGGCCCCAGTCGGCGCAGCTGACTGGGGCCAAAGAGGCCGAGGAACTCACTTGCTTACCTGGGATTGACATCGGCGGCATGCCTGGCATCCATTATCAATAATTGACCACTTCGCCGCAGCAGGCCAATAAGTATAAACAGGTTTGAATAGGTTTCAATGAACTTATATATTCCCCACCGGCTAATTTGTCGGCCAGCAAGAATCCGTGTCATGTCTTGGCAAAAACAACTGGATCGTGCTATGTACTGGTATTATAAGTGGCCCCTAATCATCATCCTGCTGCTTCTCGGCGTGGGCATCTGCTCGTTCCTTTGGCGCTCATGCGTCGCCCCGGTCTTCTTCACCGATAGCACAACCAGCAGCGCCAATACTGAACAAGTGAGCAACAGCGATGCCACCGTGCCTGAAAACCCAGCCACCACCCCCTTGTCTGGCTTGGACACCCCCGCGACGGCGCCCTATACCCAGCCAGCAGTTACCACGCCGGCCGCAGTTGCCACACCTGGATCACCCGTCAGCGTCGGCGTTACGCAGCTGCTCAACGCCGCCGACGGCCAGATGCTCGCCGACAAGCCCCTCGCCGCCCGCGAACTGGCCCGCCGCGCGCTCTCCAGCCCCAGCGTTGTCGAGTTCGACCAGACCTGGTGGCGTGCCGCAACCATCATCAACCAGGCCAACACCATCTTCATGAACTCCGCCGCACCCTGCCCGGAAAAACAGCCCTACGTCATCCGCAGCGGCGACAGCCTCAGCCGCATCGGCACCCAATTCCACACCTCCGTCGGCGCCATCCAACGCCTCAACGAACTCTCGCGCACCAACCCCATCATCCACCCCGGTAACTCCCTGCAGCTGCTCACCGGCAACTGGGCCATCCGCGTGTCCAAAAGCCAGTTCGCGCTCCTACTCTACTTCAACAACGATCTCTTCCGGGTCTTCCGCGTCGGCATCGGCCGCCAAGACCGCACACCCGTCGGGACCTTCGTCATAACCTCGAAAATCGTCCACCCGGCATGGACACCGCCCGGCAAGAACATCCCTTACGGCGACCCCGAAAATATCCTCGGCAGCCACTGGATGGGCCTAACTCCCACCGGCAGCACCAACCAGGCCCTCCGCGGCTACGGCATCCACGGCACGTGGGAACCTGACAGCATCGGCACCGCCGCCAGCGCCGGCTGTGTCCGCATGCGCAATGAAGAAGTCGAAGAACTCTACGACTTCATTCCCATGCCCCTCACCAACGCCCCGCAGGTACCCGTGACCATCTTCGAATGACCACCGCAACGCTCGCCCCCGCAGTATCAGCCCCTAACGATAGAACCCAAAGACAATGGCAGTACACCTGGAATTCGAATACCCCATCATCGAACTCGAAGAAAAAATCGCCGCCCTCCATCGCTACAGCAAAACCCACGCTGTCGATCTCGCTCAGGGCATGGAGCTGCTTGAACAACAACTCGCAGCGACCCGCGAAAAACTCTTCTCGGGACTCACCGCCTGGGAAAAAGTCCAGCTCGCCCGCCACCCCCAGCGGCCCTACCCCCAAGACTACATCCAGGCCATCTTCAGCGATTACCTCGAGCTGCACGGCGACCGCACCTACGCTGACGACCACGCCATCGTCGGCGGCTTCGCCAAACTCAACGGCCGCAAAGTCATGGTCATCGCCACCCAGAAGGGCCGCAATCTCAAGCAAAATATCGACGTCAACTTCGGCAGCGCCCAGCCCGAAGGTTACCGCAAGGCCCTCCGCCTGATGAAGCTGGCCGACAAGGTCGGATGCCCCATCATCTGCCTCATCGACACCCCCGGCGCCTACCCCGGCATCGCCGCCGAAGAACGCCACATCGGCGAAACTATCGCCATCAACCTCCGCGAAATGTTCCGGCTGAAGGTCCCCGTCGTCTGCGCCATCACCGGCGAAGGCGGCAGCGGCGGCGCCCTCGGCCTCTGCGTCGGCAACCGCGTCCTCATCATGCAGTGCGCCTACTACTCGGTCATCACCCCCGAAGGCT
>JAQWBY010000289.1 GCA_028706165.1 Lentisphaeria bacterium
CAGATTTTGGCGGCCTGTCTTGCCGCTTCGCGGCAATCCACGCCGCCGGTAATAAGGCGCGCCGGCGCGCCGGCAAAAAAGAAATCACCGCGCCGGGGTTTAGTCCGGGCGCGGTGATGTGCGTTCAGTGGCTGTTTACGCGTTCAGTTTGCGTAATATGCCATTGTTGGGGTGCGTGGTTGGCTTACATCATGCCGCCCATACCGCCCATGCCGCCCATGCCGTCCATGCCACCGGGAGCTGCGGGCATGTCCTTTTTCTCTTCGGGCTGGTCGCAGATCATGCACTCGGTGGTGAGGAGCAGACCGGCGACGGACGCGGCGTTCTGGAGGGCGCAGCGCTCGACCTTTTTCGGGTCGATGATACCAGCGGCGATCATATCGACGTACTCGTCCTTGGCGGCGTCATAGCCCTTGTTGCCCTGTTGTTTCTTGACGTTCATGACCACGATGGAGCCTTCGACGCCGGCGTTGATGGCGATCTGGCGCAGGGGCTCTTCAATGGCGCGGTGGATGATGTTCACGCCGGTGGCTTCGTCGCCGGCGAGCTTGACGGTCTTGAGGGCCTTGTCGGCGGCGCGGATCAGAGCGACGCCACCGCCGGGGACAATGCCTTCTTCGACAGCCGCGCGGGTCGCGTGCAGGGCGTCTTCAACGCGGGCTTTCTTTTCCTTCATTTCGGACTCGGTGGCTGCGCCGACATGGATGACGGCGACGCCGCCGGCGAGCTTGGCTAGGCGTTCCTGGAGCTTCTCGCGGTCGTAGTCCGAGGTGGTCTCTTCGATCTGGCGGCGGATCTGGTTGACACGGCCGGCGATCTGGCTGGTCTCGCCACCGCCTTCGACGATGGTGGTATTTTCCTTGTCGATGGTGACGCGTTTGGCCTTGCCGAGCTGTTCGAGCTTGATGCTTTCGAGCTTGATGCCGAGGTCTTCGGTGATGCAGGTGCCGCCGGTGAGGATGGCGATATCTTCGAGCATGGCTTTGCGGCGGTCGCCGAAGCCGGGGGCCTTGACGGCGCAGACGTTCAGGGTGCCGCGCAGCTTGTTGACGACCAGGGTGGCCAGGGCTTCGCCATCGACGTCTTCAGCGATGATGAGCAGGGGCTTGCCCTGTTTGGCGACCATCTGCAGCATGGGCAGCATGTCCTGCAGGGAGCTGATCTTCTTTTCGTGGATGAGGATCAGGGCGTCTTCCAGGGAGCATTCCATGGCTTCGGCGTTGGTGACGAAGTAGGGGGAGAGGTAGCCCTTGTCGAACTGCATGCCTTCGACGACGTCGAGGCTGGTGTCGATGGTCTTGGCTTCTTCGACGGTGATGGTACCGTCTTTGCCGACCTTGTCCATGGCGTCAGCAATGATCTGGCCGATGGTGGCGTCGCCGTTGGCGGAGATGGTGGCGACCTGGGCGATCTGCTCGCGGCTGTCCACCGTGATGGTCATGGCGGTCAGTTCTTCTTCGATGGCCGTGACGGCCTTGTCGATACCGCGTTTCAGGGACATCGGGTTGGCGCCGGCGGTGACGTTCTTGAGGCCTTCGCGGAAGATGGCTTCGGCGAGGACGGTGGCGGTGGTGGTACCATCACCGGCGTTGTCGCTGGTCTTGCTGGCCACTTCCTTGACCATCTGGGCGCCCATGTTTTCAAAGGGATTGGCCAGTTCGACTTCCTTGGCGACGGTGACGCCGTCCTTGGTGACGGTCGGCGAGCCAAATTTCTTGTCGATAATGACGTTACGGCCTTTGGGGCCGAGGGTGGTTTTCACTGCCTTGCTCAGGGCGGCAACGCCATTGAGGAGGGCCTGACGGCCTTTGGTATCGTACTGAATCTGTTTCGCAGCCATGGTTCAAATCTCCTTGCTTATATCACTAAAAAAGCGAAAAATGTTTTGGTTCTTGCCAACAATGGCTTATTTCACGACGATGGCGAGGATGTCGCCGGAGTTGAGGATCTTGTACTCCTTGTCGTCTATCTTGATGTCGGTGCCGCCGTATTTGGAGGTCAGAACCGTGTCGCCGACTTTGACTTCCATGGGGATGATCTTGCCATCCTCGTCGCGTTTGCCGGGGCCGATGGCGACGACCACGGCTTCCTGGGGTTTCTCTTTGGCGCTGTCAGGGATGATGATGCCACCTTTGACTTGCTCTTCCAGCTCAATGGCCTGAACGAGTACACGGTCACCCAACGGTTTGATGTTCATGCTGATCGACTCCTTTTTTGGCTTGCTTTCTGTGGACTACGGGAATGCTCCCGACTACTCTCAACGGGAAAAGAACAACGCGGGCGGCCCGGGCATGGCTGCCTGGGCCGTCGCGCGTGGTGGGGGATTATTTCTTGTCGTCGTCTACGTCACGGAAGTCGGCGTCAATGACCTCGCCGTCGTCTTTGTTTTTGCGGCTGCTGCCGGCGTTGTCCGCATTGTCGGGTTCTTGCTGGAAGCCGCCGGCGGCGTCGCCCTGGGCGGCGCCAGCGCCCTGGTTGTTGCGATAGAGCTCTTCGGCGAAGGCGTGGAGCTTGCTTTCGAGTTCCTTCATGGCGCCGTCGATGGTGGCGGTGTCGTCGCTCTCGAGGGCCTTTTTGAGTCCGGCGAGTTTTTCTTCGATTTCGCTCTTGATGTTGGCGGGGATTTTGTCGCCCATGTCTTTGAGCTGTTTTTCAGTCTGGTAGACCATGGAGTCCGCGCGGTTTTTGGTATCGACGGCCTCGCGGCGCTTCTTGTCTTCGTCGGCGTGTTCCTTGGCGTCATTGACCATGTCTTTGATCTGGTCTTCGGTCAGGCCGGAGTTGGCGGTGATGGTGATTTTCTGTTCCTTGCCGGTGCCGAGGTTTTTGGCGGAGACCTTAAGGATGCCGTTGGCGTCGATGTCGAAGGTCACTTCGATTTGCGGCACGCCGCGGGGCGCGGGGGGGATTTCATCAAGATTGAATTTGCCGATGGTCTTGTTGCCGCTGGCCATTTCGCGTTCGCCCTGGAGGACGTGTATTTCCACGGATGGCTGGTTGTCGCTGGCGGTACTGAAGATCTCGCTTTTCTTGGTGGGGATGGTGGTGTTGCGTTCAATGAGGCGGGTGAAGACGCCGCCCATAGTCTCAATACCCAGCGACAGCGGGGTGACATCGAGCAGCAGCACGTCTTTGACATCACCAGCCAGAACGCCGCCCTGGATGGCCGCGCCGACGGCGACGACTTCGTCCGGGTTCACGCCCTTGTTGGGTGTTTTGGCGAAGATTTCTTCGGCGATTTGGGGGATACGTGGCATGCGGGTCATGCCGCCGACGAGGATGACTTCGTCAATTTGCGACGAGCGCAGATTGGCATCGCGCAGGCAATTGCGGCAGGGCTCGATGGAGCGGTTGGCCAGATCGGCGGTAAGGCGTTCCAGTTGAGCGCGGGTGAGGGTCTGCGTGAGATGCTTCGGACCGGTCTGGTCCGCAGTGATAAAGGGCAGGTTAATTTCCGTGGTGGTGCTGCTGGATAGCTCGCACTTGGCCTTTTCCGCAGCTTCCTTGAGGCGCTGCAGAGCAACCTGGTCTTTGCGCAGGTCGATGCCGTTCTCCTTTTTGAACGTCTCGGCCAGCCAGGTGATGACGGCTTCGTCGAAGTCGTCGCCGCCGAGGTGGGTGTCGCCATTGGTGGCCTTGACCTCAAAGACGCCTTCGCCTAGTTCGAGGATGGAAATATCGAAGGTGCCGCCGCCGAGGTCGTAGACGGCGATTTTCTCATCTTTTTTCTTGTCGAGGCCGTAGGCGAGCGACGCGGCGGTGGGTTCGTTGATGATGCGTTTGACGTCGAGGCCGGCAATACGGCCGGCGTCTTTGGTGGCCTGGCGCTGGCTGTCATTGAAGTAGGCCGGGACGGTGATGACCGCCTCCTTGATCGTTTCGCCCAAGTAGGCTTCGGCGTCGGTCTTGAGCTTCTGCAGAATCATCGCCGAGATTTCGGGCGGGGAATAGCTCTTGTCACCGACTTGGATAAAGGCGTCGCCATTTTTGCCTTCGATTACTTTGTAGGGCACCAGCGAAATGTCGCGATTGACTTCGCTGAAGCGGCGGCCCATAAAGCGTTTGATGGAAAAAATGGTATGTGCGGGGTTGGTGACGGCCTGGCGTTTTGCCAGTGCGCCAACCAGGCGTTCGCCATTTTTCGTGAAGGCGACCACGGATGGCGTGGTGCGACTGCCTTCGGCGTTGGGAATGACCACCGGTTCGCCGCCTTCCATGACGGCCATACATGAGTTGGTGGTGCCTAGGTCAATACCAAGAATCTTGCCCATGAAATACTCCTTTCAATCGTCCCCGAAGGGCAGTGAATAGACAATGACGTGATCAACAGCGAGTGATATTAGCAGTTAGCATGCCAAAAGTGTGTGAGAAGGCGAATCAGCACCCTGCGTGGCTGGCTGGCGGGCGGGTGGCGTTTGGCGGGGAGCCTCGGGTTGCGCCATGGCACAGTCGCCTGGCACAGGCGCTGGCACAGTGGGACAATTTGTCCCAGAAAAAAGCCGTCAACGCGGCGCGGCGTATTGCCAAGGGCCGTGATGGCGCTTAGTGTAAGGTGGAAACGCGCCCGCGTGGTAACGACTGCGCAATGAGGGTGGCAAAAGGGGTGACAAGTGGAGACAGACACATGATGCGGATGGTACAGGCTTTGGTAGCAGTGGTGTTGGTGGGCGGGATGTGTTCATGCGTTCGCTTCAGACTCAATCCCTGGGCGAGGCCGGCAAAAGAAGCCGCTGCGACCGAGGTGACAGCGGCAGTGGCGCCGGTGCCCGAGGCGGCGATTGCGGTACCATCACCGACCTTGATCTGCAAACGGACGCCGGCGCCGATTATGGTGGACGGTCGCCGTGAGGTCCTGTGGGATCACGGCATTGCGGTGACGCGTTTTTTTGTCCCGCCGGGCTGTACGGAGCCCCTGAGCAAGACCGAAGTGAGCTGTATGTGGGACGACAAGGCGCTATACGTGCTGTTTCAGGCGCAGGACAAGGACGTGTGGTCTGATTTGCTGGAGCGTGACGACAGCACCTACCTGAACGACGTGCTGGAATTCTTTATCGCCTACGGTGATTTTGATGATGAGCTGCAGTACGTCAATTTTGAGGTCAATGCATTGGGTA
>JAQWBY010000290.1 GCA_028706165.1 Lentisphaeria bacterium
TGTCCGCAGAACCCGATATGCAGTGGATCGACGTGATCGATATCGTGCGCTGAGCAGATGAAACGGTCGGGGCAGGCGGGTCGGACTGATCCGTCTGACTCGGCCAATGCACTTCGTATAAGCGCTATTGTCGCAGAACGCCGGACGAAAGCGCATGCGATAGCTAAAAATCGCCCGGGGCTTTTTTGGGTGACTTCGAACGACAGCTGTTCTGGTTCCCCCTTGGCTTCTCTTCCACTTGTGTTGACCTGTGCCACCGGCCAGCGGCGGGAGCTTGCCAACACTGTCAGGCTCGGATGAACGTCTGCCAATGAGTCTCCCGTAACACCAGTAAAGTTGCCGGTAGGGGGATACCATCGTTGATGTTTGTCTGGTGCGGGCATTTCAGGAGGTAGAAACCAAGGAGTTCGTCATGCATTATGTCGAAGTCAAGTATCAGCCTGAGCGTTCGCGGGCATGTTTGGGAAGTCCGAGTTTGGTGAAATTGGACAATGGTGAGTTGGTGGCGACGCATGACTATTGGGGGATTCGGACGCTGGAAGGCGATTGCGGCTTGTCCAGCGTGTATCGGTCTGAGGATGATGGCGTGACCTGGGAGAACGTGACCCATATCATCAGCGCGCAATGGGGTACCTTGGTCAAGCTGCCCGATGCCCTTTACCACATCAGCGCCACTCGCGAGTATGGAGACATGGTCATTCGCCGAAGCACTGACGGCGGCTTTACGTGGTCGTTGCCACGGGACGAGAAATCGGGGATCTTGTTGCGGAACGAATCCCGCGAAGGCGGTACGAAGTATCGTTTCGAGTGCGGCGGCGGGACATTGGTCCATGGCGGGTACCTGTACAAATCCTATGACAAGTACGCTTTCGATCCTGGCCAGAGTCCTTGGGAAGCGTGCAATTTCGGCACCGGGATGGGACGCGTGCCGCTGGACAAGGATCCATTGGATGCCAGCAATTGGACATTCAGCAACATCCTGACCTTTGATGCATCAAAACTGCCCGATCCCAAACTGTCGCTGGGAAATGGCACCGGCTGGTTGGAAGGCAATCCGTTGCCGACTCCGGACGGAAAGATCGCCTCAGTCATGCGGATTCATGTCGCAAAACCCAACGTGGCGGCATATTTGACCTTGGACAATGACGGGAAGCTGTTTTCGTTTGACTATGAGACCGGCCTGATTGATTTTATCGGCGGGCATTCGCGGTTTTACGTGCAGCAGGATGCGGTGACGGGGTTGTACGTGACGTTCAGCAATTTCATTACTGCTGAGCCGGTACCGACGAATCGGAACCTGTTGAGTTTGGCGGTATCGGAGGATTTGCGCCATTGGCGTCGCGTGAAGGACGTGATGCGTGACGAGTCTGGGTTGCCTCCGGCATTGTCTCGTCAATTGACCGGATTCCAATATTCCTCGTGGCAGTTTGATGGTGACGACATCATCCTGCTTTGCCGGATGGGGTATCGCGGATCCGTGAATTTCCACGATGCGAACCGGATCACATTCCATCGCTTCAAGGGTTGGCGGTCGTGGCTTTGAGCAATTTGGTGAAGAGGATTGGTCTGATCCGACTGATTGCTCGGATGACAAGCACAAGTTAAGAAAGGACCGGCATGAAAACGCAAGTATCCTGTCTCATGTGGGTTATGGCGGTTGCAGGAATGGCCATGGTGTCGGCGCAGGAGCCGGCGCGGTCAGGTCACTGGACCTTTGATGCTACGCTAACCGATCAGAGTGGCGGCGGGCGTCATGTCTATATGGCCCAGCCCGAGTATGCGGCGGGCGCTTCCGGTCAGGCCTTGCGCTTTGCTGCCGCCAAGACGGCGACGATCATGGACGCGCCGGAGTTGCGGCTGGCACCGGGCTTTCGTCTTTCTTGCCGGGTGTTGCTGGACAGGCTCCCCGAGGGCAACACCTGGTCGACGCTGGTGATCAAAGGCAGTCATAGCAAGGGCGAGTACTATCTGCGGGTTGATCCGGCCAATGAGGGGCAGAGTTTTGCCTTTTTCATCAGTGGTGGGGGCCGGTGGGAGCCCCGGGTGCGCTCCAAGGTCAAGGCCGAGGTCGGGGTCTGGTACGACCTTGAGGCGGGCTGGGATGGCCAGGACATCTGGCTGACAGTCAATGGCGATACGACCCGGACGGCCCGCCAGGGCGATATCAAGGTAACCTACGAGCCTGTGCAGCTGGGCGCTTTTGACGGCCTGCTGGACGAATTGAGCATCAGCAGTCCCATGAAAAGTACCGGTGTGGGCAGCTGGCGTTTCGATGGCGATTTGAAGGACGTGTCCGGCCTGGGGCATGATTTTGTCAGTGCGGGTGAAGCGCACTTTGCGCCGGTCGCTGCAGGGCAGGCCCTTGAACTGGGCGCGGCGGAATTCACTGTGGCTAGCAACAAAGACTTGCAGCTGGCACCGGGCCTGCGGATCGCCTGTACCGTGCTGTTCGACGAGATTCCCGAAGAGCCCGCGCCCATTGTGCTCAAGGAAAATGAGTACATGCTGCGGGTAAACCCCAAGGTCGAAGGCAGCAACTTTGCTTTCTTTGTGTTTATGAATGGCAAGTGGGAGCCACGGGTGTCGTCGAAAGTGAAGCCGCAGCCGGGCCAGTGGTACCATCTTGCCGCTTCGTGGGACGGCCTCAGCCAGAATATCGAGGTCAATGGCAACGTGCGCAGCATTATGCGCTCAGGCATTGCCGAGCCAGGGGATAACCCTCTGACGCTCGGGACTTTCAAGGGGCAGATCGACGATCTGCTCATTGAAAATCCCCGGCCGGCAGTCATCCGCATGACTGATTTGACGACCGCCAACACGCTGCTGCGCTGCGGCCGCCAAGAACGCCTGAGTGGCGTGATCCGCAACTATGGCCGGCCGATCCCCGGCTGCGAGGTCACCTTGAGCCTGCCGGATAGTGTCGTCTGCGAGAGTCCCCGCGTGCTGACGCTGGGGCCGCTGGACAGCAATGCCGCCGTGCCTGTCGCATGGACGCTGAGGAGCGTTGAGAGCAAAAGTGCCACGGCAGCCATTCGCATGGTCACGCCAGATGGCACGGTTGAGTCCTCGAGAAAAACGCTGGCGTTTCTGCCCGAGACAGATCCGGATTTCTCGGCCCGCGTCTGGAATCCACCAATGGGCAATTTTGCGGGCGCCCGCAGCTATTATGTCGATGCCATTGATGGCGACAATAGTCGCGATGGCGCATCACCCGAGACGGCTTGGCGCGATTTTGCGCCGGTGAATGGTCGGACTCTGGGGCCGGGCGAGCGGCTGCTGATTCGTCGCGGCAGCGTGTTGCGGCAGGAATTGCAGTTGTCCGCGCAAGGCACGGCCGAAGCATGGGCGGAGATCGGCACCTACGGCGAGGGCCCCCGGCCGGTTATCCGCCGCGATTGGCATATCAACGACCGCTGCGTGTTCATCAAAGACCCCGATTACCTCGCTATCCGTGGCCTGACGGTGTGCTACGCTGGTGTTGGCTTGACCGTGAACTATTCCCGCTCGGGGCATCGTGGACTGCTGATTGAAGACTGCATTGCCCACCATATCGAAGGCCTGTACCGTTTCAATTCGCATGGCATACCCGAATGGCGTGATGGCCGTGGCGCGCCGGGCGGGGTGAGGGGCGGTATTGGCTTCGGCGGCGCACCGGGTGAAGACATTGTTCTCCGGGACTGCGAGATGTTCCAGTGCTCATCGGGCTTCCGCGCGTCAGGGAACAATGTGTTTATTGACCGCGTGTTTTGCCACGACAACTTTACGCACAATACCTCGCCGCATCCATTTTTGGTCAGCGTCAACCGGGCGTATCTCGTGAACAGCATCTTTGATGCCTCGGGCTGGCATGCCCATGCCGGCACCATGGGGATCATGCTGGGCGGCACCAACGGCTTGATCATTCGCAACAGCCACTTCCTGAACCAGCCGGATTCCGGTTCCCACGACCAGGGCGGCATTGATTTCGAAGCCGGCGGTGACGGCAATCTGATTGACCGCTGCACCTTCCGCAACAACGCCGGCGCAGCTATTGAAGTGCTGGGCTTGAGAACGCCGCAAACCCGCAACGTCGAGATCGCCAACAGCCGTTTTGACCGCAACAATGTCGCCCATAAGCTCGGGCCGTCGGAAATCTTTATCTGGGGAGGTTCGCAGAACCCCGAGATATGCTGCAGTAACGGCATCATTCGCAATAACGGCTATGTCCTGACACCTGACGTGTCGTTCTTTGTCAACAAGGCTCCGACGCTCACGCGCTGGGCGCTGGAGAACAATACGGAATTCAACAGCTGGGAAGCCCTGGACGCGGCCATGCCATTGAACAACCCGCCGGCGATCAGCATTGGGCCGGAAATCTGGACCGACCAGCGGCAGGTGACGCTCAGTGCCGAGGTCAAGGATGACGGCCGGCCGGCCGGCGGCAAGCTGGTCTGCGTCTGGGAGCAGATTCACGGTCCGGGCAGAGTCGTCTTTGCCAACGCTGCCGCGACGACGACCACGGCTGAATTCAGCGCGCCCGGCGATTATCTGTTGCGCTTAAAGGCCGATGACGGCGAACACTGGCGCAGCGCCATGACCACGGTGCATGTCCTCCCCACCGGCAGTGCCGTCGTCCGCGCCTGGAGTTTCGCTACGCCACTGGACAAGGAAGGCTGGAGCGAAGCTAATCTGGGCACGAAAGACGAGGGCTTCGATGAGGGTAGTATCATGGGCTGCATTTCTCGGCCCGTGCATCATGTGGGCGGCGGCCATTATGTCCTGGCCATCTTGGAAGCCGGCGAAGCCCATATCGTGTCCGCCGACAATTTGGGCGTGGACATTGCCGCGAACCGCTGCGTGGGCATTCGTTTCATGAATAGTACGTCGGCTACGCATATGCGCCTGCGCTTCACCACGGACGCAGCGCCCGAGTGGTCCGACCAAGCCAGTCAGATTTTTGAGGTCGTGCCGACCGATACCGAAACGCGGCTCTACACCCTTGACCTGACACGGAACGCCGCCTGGCGAGGCACCCTCAAACAGCTGCGGCTGGACTTCTCGCCCGATGGCGCGCCAGTCACGGGCAGTTGTCGCGTGGACTACATCTGGGTCGGCCGCGACAAATAG
>JAQWBY010000291.1 GCA_028706165.1 Lentisphaeria bacterium
AGCCGAGGATCTGGTAGCATACTCGCGCGCCGGGGGCCTTGGCGCGGATGCAGTCCCGGCCGTCGCGCGCCAACGCCGTCATGCCCTCTTCACAGAATTTCGACCAGTCGATGACGATGCCCGGGTGATCTTTGCGGTCCGCGAACTGGCTGACGGCCGCGAAAGACGCGAAGTTGCTGCGCCAGAGCGCATTGAGTTTATCGATGCTGCCGTATTTGCGTTCGAGGTACTCGGCGAACAGGCTGCGGTTGTAGGGCGACGGGTCGTAGTAGGACGGCTCGTTGAAGAGCTCATAGACCAGCTTTTGGTTCTTGCTCAGCTCGCGCGCGTGATCCACGCCGTATTCCCAGAAAGAAAGGTACATCTTGCGCCCTTCGGGGTGGAAGATGTTGTAGGGCACCCAGTGGTTGCCGGAAGCAGAGTGAAAGCGGTTGATGGCCTCTTCCGGCAGGATTCCCGCATAGGCCTTGTTAGTGCCGGGCTTACCGAAAGTCCACGGAAAACAGGTGTAATCAATCAGCAGCGGCAGGCCGTTGTTGACGACGACCCCCAGCATCGCCAGATCCTTCTCCGTGCGCCCCCAGCCGTGCTTCTCGGCCCCGAAGCGGTCCAGCCAGGCCCCGCTGGGCAGGAACCACGCGAAGCTGTCAAAGCCCAGGCGCTGGGCCGACTCGTAGGTCATGGGCTCTTCGTAGACCCACTTGAGCTCCGGCGGGTAGCCCGCCGTCGGCCCGAAATCTACGCCCAGCGCCGAACCGATCTGCACGCCGAAGAGATAGCGCGGCCGGCCATCAACCAAGTAGTCGCCGGCAGCCGACACCGATACGGTCTTGTCTGGCGCCAGGACCACGCCGGCCGGCAACGCGGAAAATTCGGCAATTTGGCCGACGAGGCCCGGAAGGATGCAGCAGATGGCCGCGGCAATGCCCGCGCGAAATCGTGTCGTCATGGTCGGTTACTCCCTTGGTCTGGTCTGCCGTAGACAACAGAGCCGCGCCGCCATGACGACGACGCGGCCCCCTGCTGCCCGCTGGCATATGCGTTTAGAGCGCCGTCCATTTGACATCGCCGGCGGAATTGGCGACGATGGCTTCGAGGAAGCGCATTTCGTCAATGCCGTCCTGAATACCTGGGAAATCCAGCACGGGCTTCTCGCCGTTGAGGTCGGCATAGATGGCATCAGCGAAAGCGCGGTAGATGGCCGCGAAGGCCTCCAGGAAGCCCTCGGGATGCCCCGCCGGCAGGTGGCTGACTTTCTGGGCCTCGGCGCCCGTGCCGGGCCAGCCGCGGCGGTAGACGAGCATCGGCGCGTCGTTGGAACGGATGATCAGGTCTTCCGGACTCTGCTGGTGCCATTCCAGTGCCGCTTTCGAGCCGTAGATCTTGATGATGAAGTTGTTCTCTTCGCCGGTAGACACTTCGCTGGCGAAGATGACGCCGCGGGCGCCGCTGTTGAAACGCAGGAGGACGCTGCCGTCGTCATCCAATTCACGGCCTGGAATGAAACTGGCCAAGTCCGCTGACACCGCCGTGATGCGCAAGCCGCTCAGATAATGAATGAGCTGCTCGGCATGCGTGCCGATGTCGGCCATGCAGCCGCTGATGCCGGCCTGCTTGGGATCGACCCGCCACACCGCCTGCTTGCCGGCATTCGGCGCCGCCAGCCAGCCCAACGAGTACTCGACGTTGATCTTGCGCAACTCGCCCAATACGCCGTCGGCAATGAGCTTCTTTGCCTGCTTGATCATCGGATAGCCCGTGTAATTGTGCATCAACGCGAAGAATTTGCCGCTGGCCTGCTGCGTCTTGCCCAGCGCTTCGGCGTCTGCCGAACTCATGGCGATGGGTTTCTCGCAGAGGACATGGAAGCCGGCCTTGAGGAAGGCGTTCGAGATGGGGTAGTGCATGAGATTTGGCGTGACCACCGACACGAAGTCGATGCGCTTGTCCGCTGGCAAGGCCAGCTCGCCGGCAATCATCGCCTCGTAATTGGGATATACCCGCGCGGGATCGACAAAGAGCTCCGCGCCGCACTGCCGCGACTTCTCCACGTTAGTGCCGAAGACCCCCGCGACCAGTTCAATATCGCCGTTCAGGCGCGCCGCCCGGCGGTGGACATCGCCAATGAACGCCCCTTGGCCGCCGCCAACCATGCCCATTCTGAGTTTTCTCTTCATCTCGGCCTCTCCTGTTACTGGTTTCTTCGCCTCGCGCTCAGAAGCCCCGCCGGCCATGGCTGTGCCCCGGCGGTCTTTCCGCACCTCACAAAAATACACGGCCAGAGCTAATCTGCCAGTACGAGCCGATCAGAACTGCCCCCACGGGGACGCACGGCTTGTGATGATGGCCGGCACGCACAATGAAAAAGGAAGGACCGGGCACCTGCCCGGTCCTTCCTAGTGAGATAGTCCTATCGCCCTACTGGCAGCGGCGAGGAGCCAGCCTCGCCGCGCCATTAGTGGTCGTAGAAGGTCCCGCTCTGCATTATGAACAGATATTGCGTGGAATCCAGTTTCGGCCCCAGCAGGCCCTTCATGGTGCCGATGGTCCCGCCGGCGACGTGTCCATCCACCCACAGCGCGTTTGCAGCACCGCCATGGCAGAAATACATGCCACCAGAATTGCTCTTGCTGACACCATATACGCGATTGCCGTCGCTCACGCGGTAGCTGTCGAAAATGAGTGCGTATTCGCTCGGCGTGGTCATTTTCTTGACGATAAATGCTGCCGGCCAGAACCACGAGTCACCATTTTGCTGAATGACCGGCGAGCCCTGGGCGCTCTGCCAGGCCGAGCCGAAGGTGTCGGCATACAGCTGAATGCCGTAGGAATTGTCGTTGCTCGAGTATTGCTTGCCTGACGGGCAGAACAGCGAACGGTTTGCCGATGCGGTCGTACCAAGGTAGCTATTCAACGCCGTGCCCCAATGTGTATGCTTGCTTGTCGCCGACCCATCGGCGCCGTTGACAAAACGCTGCATGATGAAGTCGTCATTGTCATCGGCGTACATCAGCAGATAGGTGCCAGTCTGCTTCAAATTGTTCGTGCAGGATATGGACCGAGCTTTTTCCCGCGCCTTCGCTAAGGCCGGTAACAACATCGCCGCCAATATCGCAATAATCGCAATGACAACCAATAACTCGATGAGGGTGAAGAAACGACGCGTCATGAGATAACTCCCAATGATATGCTGCTCTTGACTTTCACTCACAATGATCGACTTCGATCAAAAAATGCAAACAGAGGCGGATGTCAAAGGCGGATAAGCCTCTTATGACGAGGAAGTTGCGGGTAATTTATATCATCTATAAATATGTAAAATTCCTGTCAGTTGCCCGCAACTGTAATGCGTATATGGGCGCATAATATATAGTAATAATTCCATAAAAAAAACAAGCAAATAAGATAAAAAAAACAAAAAAAGGTTGGTTGTGATTGCATTTTTGCAAAAATGCTGGAAAGGCGAGAAGTTTCCATCGCCTCTGGCACACTTTGTGCCCATGGGGCTCCGGTTCCGGCCAAACGCTCCCGCGGCGGACACTTAATAAATAAAGAATTCCTGCGAAAATCGTTTCCTTTTTACCACATCGGAGCTATAATTGTTCATTGAGCTGGTGTTTTCGATTATAGAAGCATTTCTGAAAAAAATCTTATCTATTTGGAGGTCAATATGTTGAGACGAACATTTACGTTGATTGAGTTGTTGGTGGTGATTGCAATTATCGCGATATTGGCGGCGATGCTGTTGCCTGCCTTGGCGAAAGCGCGCAACAAAGCCCAGAACATGAGCTGCATCTCAAATCTGAAGCAGTTGGGCTTGGCCTCGAACATGTACACGGACGACAACGAACCGCGGATTGTGCCAGCGAATGGCAGTCGCAATGCGGCGACGCCGGCGTGGGGTGATTCGCTGCTGCCCTATGCGGGCGATCTGAAGGTCTTCAAGTGCCCGTTTAACAAACTGGCTATTAAAATGAAGGGCACGACGCCAGACACCATTTGGCGGCATAACGATACTGGCGTGCCGGCTAACACGGGCTACTCCTACGGTCTGAACTCCTGGTCTGCGTATCCCCGCGGCCCGGCCAACCGCACGACGCCGGAGATTCCCAAGCCGTCGGCTGTTATCTTGATATCGGATGCGTCCGGGACGAGTCCATGGGCGGTCTCCGGTGGTGGTGGTGGTTGGACTGTTTCGGAAGTTCGCGGGCAGATGGTCAGCACGTCCTATAATTCGGTTCATGGTAGCGAAGACAAAGCGAATTGCACTTTCGTGGACGGCCATGTTCAGACTGTCGATATCAAGAGCCTCTACACGGCGGATCATTTCAAGAGCGCCTTGGACTACCTGCAGCCCTAAAACCCCGTTCCAGCGCACGAGGACATCGCGCAGCCAACGACGCCTGGACGAATTTGTTCAGGCGTTTTTTGCGTTTTGCCAGACGCCGGGGCAGGACACTTCTGTCCAGCTACTGCGGACTCGGGGGGATGAGAGCGTAGTGCAAAAAAAAACAACAACGGCTTTTGTTTTTTGTCTTGATTGCTTATACTCTAGTTAACGAGTCGAGAGAGTTATGTGATCCTTGTCATGTCCCTTGTCAGTTTTTTCACACAGGAGGATGACCAAATGAGCAAAAGGCATTTCACCTTGATTGAGCTGTTGGTGGTGATAGCGATCATTGCGATATTGGCAGCGATGCTGTTACCGGCCTTGGCGAAAGCGCGCAACAAAGCCCAGAACATGAGCTGCATCTCGAATCTGAAGCAGCTGGGCTTGGCCTCGAACATGTACACGGACGACAACGAACCGCGGATTGTGCCGTATTCCACAGGCAACAAGGAGATGCCGGTGTGGGGTGACGCGCTGATGGCTTACACGGGCGACCTGAAGGTCTTCAAGTGCCCGCTGAATCTCCTTGCCATCAAGATGAAGGGCACGACACCGGATAGCATCTGGCGTTATGGCGACACTGGCGTGCCGGCCAGCACGGGCTATTCGTACGGCCTGAATTGCTGGTCAGGCACTGGTGGACTCATCCCCCGCGGCCCAGGGAACCGCACTGCGACGGAGATTCCCAAGCCGTCGTCGGTTATTCTGATTT
>JAQWBY010000292.1 GCA_028706165.1 Lentisphaeria bacterium
GATGAGTTGATTGGTAACCATGCACAAGATCATTCGCCGAGGTTTTGAGCACCGAAGGTGCGCCCTAAGATAGCCCAGGGCAAGCGCCCGCAGGGCGCGTCGCCCTGGGTAAGGTGCCCCATCCCAAAAGAGCCCTGAAGGGGCGGCCTAAAAGACCTGCGACGAAGGGTCACAGCGCAAAATTGCCGCAGCAATCAATGAGTTCCTCAGCCTCTTTGGCTCCAGTCAGCTTCGCCGACTGAAGCCAAAGAGGCTGAGGAACACGGACCAATATGGCGCGCTACCCAGGGCGGCGCGCGCCTTCGGCGCCGCTTGCCCTGGGCTACCTTAGTCCGCGCTTTCAGCGCTTCTGCCGCTTCGCGGCGGAAATGCACGACGAGAAAAGGCTGCTTGGTTGAAACAACAAGTGCCGTGGATACCGTTAAATGAAGAGCATCGGTTTCATAGGAGTAACTACCCCGGTGGGGAAAACACCGGGGACAATTTGCAGGAAACCCACGGCCAACCGCCGCCCAGCAATTGGACCATGATTTCCGCCGACCTTTGCGGCAGCGGGTTTCATAGGAGCTATCGATACTGGATGCATGATATGCCTCACTCTGGCGCGGAGGCACGCCACATTGGCTGGACACGTCCCCCCCACCACGTCAGAGAGGTGCATGGCGTAAATCCAGGTTCAATGACAGACCGATGACATGGCGGCGTGCCCCCTCGTGGGTGCGAAGCCGGGCGAACACGATGGACACCTCGTCTGCGCATGCCTTGCGCTATGGAAATTGGCGCCGCCAATCATCCCAGGTTGCCGGATCATGTCCGGTAATGATGACGACCCCTTCCGCCCGCAGCTGCCGCAAGTGAGCAATCGTCTGCCAATACGGCTGCTGTTGTTCCTGATCATTGCGCGGGTGCTGTGTCAATGCTGTCTCCGTATAGGCGGCATCGGCTGTCAGCAGGATTTTCCGTCCATCCGCGAAAGAAAGCAGCAGCGACTGGTGTCCGGGCGTATGGCCATAGGTCGGCAGCAGCCGGATTGTGCCGTCCCCGAACAAGTCCAGTTCGCCGGCTGGAAGCAGCCATTGTTTGCGGGAATTGTCCTTGAGCAACGCCCGCCCGGCAGGCGTCTCGGCCTCCTTCCGCTGCAGGTAGCACTTGACATCCGGCAGGTCCGGCAGTCCTTCGACGTGATCGCTGTGGGTATGTGACAACACGATATGGGTCACGCTCTCCGGCATGAAGCCGGCGCACCGAAGCTGCTCCACGGCCCTTTCTTCCGGCGTCATCAGCACGACGTAATTGCCGTTTGGATCCGGCGGACTGGACGGCACCCGCTGCCCGGCGTCAAACAGCACAAGGCCTTGGGGGTGCTCAATCAAGAAGAAGGGAATGGGCACGATCACCCGCTCGCCCTCCGCGGCGCCAATCACCAGCAAATGCCGCCAGGACTTGATGAAACCGCTTTGCAAACAGTGTAGTTTCATGCCAGTAACTCAAAAACGCCGTAGCGCTTCCGCACTCCTCGTCGTGAAGAAATAATTAAAAACCGATGCTGCCGGGCCACGCCTGTAGCCGCCGCCCACTGCGGCTGACGTGCTCAATAATCAAGATTGGCCCCGAAATCGGGCATGTCACCTCTGATGACGCTCTCACGCCAGCTTTTGAGCTTGCCGCCACCCATTTTCCAGAATCGCCCGCAGCGCTGGAAGTACTCAAGCACCACCTCTTTTTCGCCCTTTTCCAGCAACGCCTTGGCGAGGCGCATATTGGGGCCGAAGGAATTCATTTGAGGCGAGCCATCGCTGTCGGTGGACGCCAGAAGCCGCCTTTTTGCTTCCGGGACATCGTTGGCCGCCAAGGCGATCAGTCCAAGGACCTGATTGGCGTTCTGTACGGCATTGCCGTAGTTCCAGTCCTGCTTGTATTTGGGCGCCAGTGCAGCCAGTTCGCGCGCCAACTTTTCGGCTTCCGGCGGGTTGCCGGCACCGAAGGCCCGCCGGGCGGCGGCGCTAAGAGCGTAAAAACGCTCACTTTCATCTCTCGCCACGCTGAGATCACCCGAAAGCATCTTCATGCGCCGATTGCGCTCTTCCAGCGACGCGCTATCGGCACCACGGGGCGTTTGTTCTTGCGCGACTGGCAGGTTGGGCACCATAATGAAGGACAAAATGCCCTGGTTTTCCCCCGAAACCCCCAGGCTTCTTCTGGTAACTACAAAGTCGATGCTGTCACCGACCTGCAAGTGGCTCCGGGCCAGCGGATCCTGGACAACCACCTCGGCATCGTGCCACTTCACCAGATAGGCTACAAACTTGTACCCGTCATGCTCGGTGGTGATGGCCTTCAGCACTGTGGCCGAGGACAGTTCAGCCGTATTCTGTGGGGTTTGGGGGGCTGTCGGCACCTGTGCCGATAGCGAAACGGCCATCCCCAGTGCCAATATCAGGCCAAAAGGCAAATGCTTCGATGCCGACATGATGCAGCTCCTTTTACCAGGTGGCGTAGTGAAACACAAAAAAGGTCGGTTGCAATGTAAGCGTTCGCCCAGCCCATATTCCTGGGCAAGCTTCGCGTGATTACATTAGCACCTGAACGCGAAAAGCCCCGTTCCGCGTGAGGCGGATCGGGGCGGTGGTGCGATAGTGTGCGGGTGGTATTAGTTGCGTGCGGGAGTCCAGTTGTGTGGCAGCAAGGAGTCAATGTCGTCATGCCGGGTGGTGCCGAGGCGAGTGAGGACGTCTTCGAGCCAGGCTTTGAAGTCGACTTAGTTGTCTTTGCAGGTGGCCACGAGGCTGGCAATGACGGCGGACTTCTCGCCGCCGCGCTCGTTGCCGACAAAGAGCCAATTTTTGCGTTTATGCCAAGCTCAGCATAAACGCAAAAACTGGCTGGAGCAGCGCTCGCTGGCCCAGATATTCGACTGGTTTGATTGCGTCGAAACCACCTCAGTCAAGACCGATGCCGGGACGCACCACTGGACTACTAAATCAGTGGCGAGGGATCGCCTGTTCCTGAAGTCGCTGGGAGTAACTGAGTCGTGTAGCAATTAGCCGATTTTTGGGGTAGAAAAATTGGGCTGCGCGCGTTTTCAGCGATTTCGTGCGACAACTAGCCGACTTTTAGGTTAACAAATAAACTGTTCTGGCTGAGCCTTCTCCTACCCGGACATCATGGTTCAGCGCCTTGTACACCCGGCGTCGATGGCGTCCTGTCCAGCCCAAGTCGTTTCTCAAGTTCCGCGGCGCTCTTGGCGTCCATGGGTTTGAGTCGTCCATCAAAGGCCCGTTCAAGCTCCTTGAACGCTTGTTCTATGGCAGCCAAGACTTCCTTGTCCGTCTCGGATTCGTTGAGCGATTTCAGGAATGGCCTGATGAGCGTATCGGCCAGTCGGGAGGATTCGCTCTCGCTCATGCATTTGCGTCCAGGCACAAGTGGATCGCGTTGTTCGGTCATTTTTCCCAGTGCCCAGATCAAAGCGGCTTTTTTGCGGGGCGAGTCGGCGTTCTTGGTTCTCTCAATGATTTCCAAGATTAGCTGTTCGCTGCGCATCGTGCTTAAATTCTTGAAACATTCTTCCGCAATCGTGCTGTTCATGCTGGAGAGATTGTCAATTATAGCTGGCGCCGCCAACATTCCCAGACGCTGAATCTGTTTGCGCGCAAATGTCCGCTCACGGACGTCACCAGAGCAGACGGAGCAAAGCATTGATTTAGAATACGTATAGATTGCCTTCAAGCACTCTTCTGACGCCGTGATTCGGTTCGCCAACGCGTAATCCCCCATCCCCAAAGCGAGCCTTGCAGCCTCTTGGGACTCTGTGCAGACTACCAATTTGCTGGCGTCCTTGCAGAAATTGACTGGTATAGTGGCGGCTTCCTGAGATAAGCAAGTATCGATAGAAAAGCTGAACAAGGCACAAGCCACAAAAGCGGCGATTCTACCCTTGGTTGGTTTCATAATGGCTCCTTATAATTTGGGGAAGCATGGATAGAACCAAGCTCCTCTGTCACAGATGGAAACAGCAGCTCGTATCTCATCTCATTGCGGCTGGCGAGAGCGATCAGGCGGCGCCGTGATGAGCTCAAAGAGGGGAATGTCCACGCCTTCGAATTGAAACTCTATTCCGTCCACCTCAACTTCGGCAAATCTATTTTGGGAATCCCGAGAAGGTAAGACGTATTTAAAAAGCGCCTTGCCTCTGACTTTTGCCACGTTGGTAAAATCGTACTGAATGTTCCAGTTCTCTCTGAATACCAGCTTCTCCCCAGCTTGCAGTTGGCGCCCCCGCATCCCTCCCATGTCGGCAGCGCGGTGTCTCTGCTCCCCCCAATATGTTTTTTCGAGTTTGCGGTTGCGCTGAACATCATGAAATTCATACGTAACCATCATAAACAAGGGATCACAGGCAAATGCTATGGGCTCTTCGGAGTCATTGTGTATTGTCAAGGTTGCGTCGATACGATCAAACACCTTGAAAGCAGGTGCCTTTAGTTCAATAGTGAGACTCACGCCGTCCGAACCGCTTGCTTTCCACTTGGCCGTTGAAGCTCCCAGAGCACCGGTAGCGCTGACAAAAAGCGTTGCTGCAAGAGCAATTCCAACATATGCGATTTTAGTTCTCATGATGATTCCCTTATTGAAACTGTAGTTGGACATAATCGATGTTGTGTGTCCATTCTGGAAAATCGACCGTCGTAGTGCTGGTGGGAGCGGCAGGAGGTTTTTCTGAAGCTGTCAACGACCAGGTAGTACCTGATCGAGTAGCTTTTCCCGACCAGAACCAATCAATTTTACGAAGGGGCACAAAGATGGCTCCTGGAGAATTTGGCTTATACATCAACCAAGTGCTAAAAGTGGTGCTGGTTTCGTAGTTGAGATAGCTTAGTGTCAACCCCTCGCTACAGGGAGAGTCAACAGCGTCTGGCATGAACAGATTGGTATCAAGGTAATCCGATCCTGACGCAATTTGAAGTGGACCCCAAGTCAAGGACAAAAACGAACGAATTATCAGTGGGCTCATGGATTCACGCAGGCATTTGGCTGCGAAGCCGCAGGCCGCATCTCCGCAGGAGAGCGGCTGAGCAGCCCTAAATT
>JAQWBY010000293.1 GCA_028706165.1 Lentisphaeria bacterium
TGGGCACGCCCCAGTCGATGGCGAGATCGGGGTCGTCATAGCGGATGCCGCCCTCGGCGGCGCGACAGTAAAAGTGATCGCATTTGTAGCTGATGACCGCGCTCTCGCTGAGGACGGCGAAACCATGTGCGAAGTCGGGCGGGATATAGAGTCCACGGAGGTTTTCCGCCGAGAGGTCCACGGTCAGATGCCGGCCATAGCTGGGCGACCCCGGGCGCAAGTCCACCACGACATCGCGAATACGGCCGCTCAGAACCCGGATGAACTTGGCCTGAGCGTGCTCGCCGCGCTGAAAATGCAGACCGCGAATGGTGCCGTACACGGACTGCGACTGGTTGTCCTGAGCAAAAACGGTAGCAATGCCATGCGCGGCAAAATCGCGCTGGTTATAGCTTTCGAAAAAATACCCGCGTCCGTCGCAATGCAGCGTCGGTTCAACGATGACGACGACGCTGATATCAGTGTCGATGAAGATCATGGTGCTCCCCGTAGACATACTGAAGGGACGCTATCAGGCGCCGTGCAGAAATTCGTTGATAAGCATCTGGACAGTCCAGTAGCTAATGAAGCTTCGCTGGCGAGCAATCTTCACCAGGCAGGCAAGCTGTCCTTGCGGGGCGCGGCGGCCGTCTTTCTTGCGGGACATAACATAGCGCGCCGAGGCGTTCCTGCTCTGCGTTCGTGGCTGAAAAACCGCCGAGGGGGGGCAAGCGGTCAGTCATTAATACCAGCCGTTATCGCCAGCGCCTCCCACCTACGCCCGAGTGGGGCATGACTACGGCGGATTGTCGCTCACAGCTGAGAAGAAACGAGCATCAAAGCGTCGAGATCGGTTCGTCGGAACTCACAACGAAAAACACCCAAATGACACGGACAAGGCAGCTGAAGTCATCCTGATCCACAAAATTCTTTTATTCGGTGATTTACATGCTTGTCACGGGGCAATATTATGGCTATTTTTCCTGCGGTTCTTGAAATCAGCCCACCCACCCAAATGGGGGTTCCCCCACCTATATGGTCGCGCGCGAAACTGACTTCGCACGAGCTGGGGACCACACAGTATCAATGACTCCTATGAAACCGCTGCTCTTCATTTAACGGTATCCATGGCACTTGTTGTTTCAACCAAGCAGCCTTTTCTCGTCGTGCATTTCCGCCGCGAAGCGGCAGAAGCGCTGAAAGCGCGGCCTAAGATAGCCCAGGGCAAGGGCCCGCAGGGCGCGTCGCCCTGGGTAAGGGCCCGACCAGAAATGAACCCTGCAGGGGCCACCTAAAAAAACACCGTGCAGGGTGCCTAGGTACAGGAAAGGGAAGACACATCGTTCCATTGCCTCTTTGGCCCCAGTCAGCTTCGCCGACTGGGGCCAAAGAGGCCGAGGAACACGAATATAGTCGCCGTTGTACCCAGGGCGGCGCACGCTTTCAGCGTGCTTGCCCTGGGCTGGTATGTTACGCGCTTTCAGCGCTGCTGCCGCTTCGCGGCCAAGGTATACCGGTGGCGCGCTAGGCTCCGCATGCTGGCCTCCTGCGACGCTGCGGGCTGAAAACCCGCAGCACGGCCGCAATACGGGCGCGTGACGCTGCGGGAGACGGGCGCGTGACGCTACGGGAGACGGGCGCGTGACGCTGCGGGAGGCGGGCACGTGACGCTGCGGGAGACGGGCGCGCTTGGCTCAGCATACTGCGGGAAAGGCTAGTATCAATGGGTGACCGATTACCCGGGAGGGTCTCTTCACCGCGCCCTCCGGGACGTTATCCTTGCGAGGGGCCAAAACTATGAATGTCGCTGCCCGATATGAATAGGCCAGTGACTGATGAATGCTCGTGTTCAGTATGCCAAAATTGATGCTTGCGGGGACGCATCTTTTCAGCGAACGACGACGCTGAAAATAAAATCACCTTCAGCGCCGCCGGCCAGTGAACCGATAAAAACGGCGCGGACATTGGTGACGCTGGGGTCGTTGCCGGCGCCAACATTATCGGCTGACCAAGATATGCCGCCATTGCGGGAGACTTCGAAGGATACACCGGTCAAGCCGGCCGGCAAGGGCATGGTTACGTTGGCGCTTTGCAGGACGTAGGCAGTATGGGAGGGTATTTGGTCCTGGATAGTCAGCTGCGCGAGCCCTGTAGCGCTCTTGTTGAAGAAGGTCGTCGTATAGATAATCTGCTGACCAGGCAGAACGGAAGCGCCTGGAGCCGGGTCAGAATTTTTCGTCAGTGCGAGGTCTCCAGCGACAACGAAGGTGACGTCGGTTACGATATGCATGGGCGTTGCGGCTAACCGCATGGCTGGTGCGGCGGGGTCATTGGCGCTGACACCGATGGCAGTGACGTCGACCGTGCCTTGCGGGATACTGCCTGGCGCATAGATTCGCAGACGGAAATTGCCGGTACTGCCGGGAGCACCGGCTTTGGCCAGATCAAGATAGTATTTTTCCGTCCCGTCGCTGGGGTCGATAGCTCTTGGCAGGTTGGCACTGCCGTCTGAAGTCTGAATCTGGTGATTCCACGCAGGCGTTCCGGGGGTAAGGGTCAGATAGAAGCGATTGCCTCTTTCGCCAAAATTGGTCACGGTATGTTCATAGACCGTAACGCTGCCTGCCTCAATCGTCCCCTGGCGATTGGGCCGCAGTTCAAAGCGATCCTGCCACATCACCATCGCGCGGTTGTCCTGTTCCGCGAAAACGCTGGAAAGATTAGTCGAAGTCGCGCGGAAGATGAGCGTGTGCACATCCTGAACGGTGTCCGCATTGGCGTCGGCAATTGCGTCAGCGGGGATCATGACTCGGGCAATAAGATAATCACGGCCACCCGGTGGGACAGTGGCCGTCCTCAACACTGGCAGCAATTCATTGGCATCAAGCTGGCCATTTTGATTCAAGTCCCGGAAGTAGCTCACTTTCCAGCCCGCCGGCGCGGCGGTTGTTGACAGTGTATAAGTGTCGGCTTCACCGTTCAGCGGCGCGAGATTCTGCACGATCAACGGGTAGTCAAGGACATCTCCGGGGGCGCCGCTAAACTGGAACGGCGTGGGATCGGGAGTCAGGCTGCCTGGCGGCAGGTGATTACTCAGGGCCATCGTCGGCGCAGACACGGCTACAACGATATTCTCAGTCGTATCGGACTGGGTCGGGTTGAGCACCGAGCTGGCTTGCAGAACAAGCAGGAGCTCAGGGTCATTACCTGATGCAATGGCGTTTTCAGGGATTTCAACCCGGATGACAATATCGGCGTAGTGCAGCGGGTTTGCCAAATCCGTTCCGGATGGCGGCAAAGGGCCGGTGTCGATGACGCCGTCGCTGCCGGTGTCGCGCAGGGGCGTAACGCCATCGCTTTTAAAGAATGAGAAGGTCCAACCGTTTGGATTACTGGTCAGCGGCGCTCCACCGGTCGTGCGCAGTGTGATATTGAAGCTATCCGTGCCAGAGCCCGTGTTGAGGACACGGTTGGTGAAATAGACAAACGTGCCGGCTTGGGCAAGAGCAACGGCCTGTGAGTCATTACTGAGGCTTCCCCCGTCATCAGCCGGCGTCAATGGCGGCGGAGACAATTCGAAATCAGTATCGCGAATGATTACGCCGGTCTGACCGCGGACAAACACAACGACGTCGTTGATGGCCTTGACAGTCTGTATTCCGAGTGCGTTGGTGTCATAACTTGCGTAAGCGACATTGATCAAAGCCTGGTCAGTCGTTCCGGCGGGTACGGTGCCATCAAAAGTGAAACTGATGGCGGCGCCGACCGGCAGATCGTGATTGCCGCCGCTGCCGTCGCTGCTGACGTAAGCGATGACCGTATCGCCATTGACGTAGGCGCTATGCCAATTCCAGGAGGGGTCGCTCACGTCCAGAGCGGTGTTGTTCTGACTGGAATAGATGATGGTGCCGTTGACTCCTGGAGGTTGCGAAGCAATGGCGGCATTGCTTATTGGCAAGGGCAAACCACTACCGCTGACGGTGGGGATGATATCGAAGAGAACCACGCCCTGATGTGAATTGAGGGTGCCGTCAACAGTCAAAACGCGACGCAGTGCGGGAGCGCTGCCGACACTGTTGCCGGTGACCGTGTAGGTTATGACGCCGCCGGGAATGGCCTCGGTAACGTTGGCGGCTTTAGTAACGGTCATGACAGCATCGTCGACAATCAGCACCTGGGAGATATTTTGGCTCACCAAAGGGGATATCGGGTCGGTGGCAGTGGGGTCGCCCACGGAGGCACCCTCGATACCCATGTAACTGCTGGCGCCGGGCGCGGCCCCCGCGGGGACCCTAAAAACCAGGAGGAGATTAATGATATCACCGGGTTGGTATTGGCAGCCCAGGTCACCGATTTGCAGTTCCCCGGCTTCAACCTGGCCGTTGCCATTGGCGTCGCGCCAACTGCCGACCTGGATGTCGTCGTTGTCGACCACGCCGTCGGCATTGCAATCTTTGATCACAAGCATACCCGTGTCGCCATCGGCCAGTTTGGGCAGATAGTTGCTTGAGCCATGGATGAAGACCGGGGCAATACGGGCGTTATCAGCGGCATTGCCGGTAAATTTCAGGCTGTAGTTGATAACGACGCGGGTGTTGGGCGTGGTCGACACGGCACGCAGAATTTGGCCGGGTGTACCGGGCGGGGCATCCCCGTCGGGCAGTATTTCGATGTTGTAGACGGGTAGGACTTCAATCAGAACCTCATTGGAGGGTGCGTCATAGAGGCGGCCACTATCATCCATGCGTTGGAACTGAATGACGGCGTGGTTGCGGATAATGGTACCGGCAGGGGTCAGGGCGGCATTGAGAACGCCGCCCAGCAGGGCCAGCAGCAGCATGATGGCCAGCGCGACATGACGCCGGCGCCTTGGCCGCGGCAGAATCTGGCTGTTAACATCTTCAACGCTAGGCATGACTACTTGATCCTTAGCTGGAAGGTGATGACATGTTCATTTCCGGGTGTGAGCGCGGCGCCGCCGTTGTAGTACCAACGCAGGTTGCTTACTGCCGGCACGGTGCCGTTGACGACGCTCTCGCCGTTGTCTGCGGGCTCGCCAGCGAGCCAGGTGACGCCGCCATCCTTGCTGTATTGCAGGCCGA
>JAQWBY010000294.1 GCA_028706165.1 Lentisphaeria bacterium
CGGCACCGGTGAGCAGCACGTACAGGGTCACGGCCGGAACCAGCAGGGGCCAGCGCCAGCGAAAGGGCAGGTATAGCGCCTGCAGGATGAACAGCCACGCCGTGGTCATCAGCGCGACGTGCATGCCTGAGATGGTGAAGATGTGCACAATGCCCGCGCGGACAAAGAGGTCGCGGACCTCGCGCGGGAGCTCCCCGCTGCCCAGGATCATCGTTCGGTACATCGCTGCGTGGACATCGTTGTCAATGCCGTGGCAAAGTCCTTCGCCGAGGGGTGCTTGCCATTCGCGAAACCATCGCCCCAACCGCAGCCAGCCATACGCCTCAGCAAGGCGTGTCATCTTCTCGACCATGAACTGCCGGCGAATACCGCGGCTGAGCAGGTAGTGACCGTAGCTGGCGTGGCCACGCCGCGCTTCCAACGGCGGCAGCATGAAGGCACCCGTCGCCTCCACGCTGTCGCCGTAGCGCACCTTGTCGCCTGTCACAATTGGTGTCGATACCTGCAGCCGGCCGCGACAGTCACGCCAGCCGTCGCCGGTGTTGACGCCCCGCAGCGACAGCACAAAACGAACTTGCTGCTGCCGCTGTTGTGGCGCGCAGCTGACGACGCCACGGATGCTCGCCCTGCATTCATCCCTGGGCAGCAGCGCCAGGTAATTCTGCCACGGCGCGACCAGCACGACGGCGCCCCAGGCCAATCCAGCCGAGTATAGCCACCAGACCCGCCAGCCATCACCCCCGCGCCAGCACAGCGCCAATCCCAAAGACAGCGCAGTCAGGGCACAATAGCGCCAGAGCGGCACCGGAGTCAGTCCCGCCAGCAGGCCACAACCGAACAGCATGGCCCCAGCCATGGCTGGATTGAGCCGGCAGTAATGGCGAAAATCTTGTAATAAAACGCATGCAAACAATAGCAATGTTTACTCCATATGTAGCCATATAAATTGCCTTAATGGAGATAAAATTAACTCATGTGAAATCTAATGCAATTCAACAAATGAAATAATTAGCAGTAAAACGCAATCCCTCAGTCATTGCTAATGTCGGCCGGCTGCTTCACTCTGGCACGAAGAGACGTGACGTGTCAAGCCAATGTGGCGCCCTCCAGACGCAATTTTAAGTGGTTGTCACACCCCTAGTTGCGGCGCCAGCCGGGCGCCGCAACCAGAGGTTATGCATGGTTCGGCCCTCCAGACCGAACTTGGCCGATCTGTCTGATCGACTGTCTTTTGTCGCGGACGGATCGGACGGATCGGACGGATCGGTCTGATCGGTCTGATCGGTCTGATCGGTCTGATCGGTCTGATCGGTCTGATCTGTCTGATCGGTCTGATCGGTCTGATCTGTCTGATCGGTCTGATCGGTCTGATCTGTCTGATCTGTCTGATCTGTCTGATCTGTCTGATCGGTCTGATCGGTCTGATCGGTCCAATGCTCTTCACTTATCAAATTTCATGGTGCCTTAAGCTTCAGCAAAACAGCCTGTTATGATCGCGGCATTTATTGCCGCGAAGCGGCAGAAGCGCTGAAAGCGCGAAACATACCAGCCCAGGGCAAGCACGCTGAAAGCGTGCGCCGCCCTGGGTAGAACGGCGACCATGTTCGTGTTCCTCGGCCCCTTTTGCCCCAGTCGGCGAAGCTGACTGGGGCAAAAGGGGCAATGGAACTCATTGATTGCTGCGGCAATTTTGCGCTGTGACCCTTCGTCGCAGGTCTTTTAGGCCGCCCCTTCAGGGCTCTTTTGGGATGGGGCACCTTACCCAGGGCGACGCGCCCTACGGGCGCTTGCCCTGGGCTATCTTAGGGCGCACCTTCGGCGCTCAAAACCTTGGCAAATGGTCACGCGAACGGTCACAAGTCAACTCATCGCCAAGCATTGCCGGTACACTAAGTAAAGAGTATCGGTCTGATCGGTCTGATCGGTCTGATCCGGCTGCGAAAACCTGCCGAAAACGTTGTTACCAGAAGTCCCTAGAGTCAGTCAACCAGTCCCTTGTGTCCAAAGCGTCATTCCCCACAGTCCCGGCCATGAGTCGTGAGACGTGAGACGTGAGTCCTCGCCCCAGCGCCCCGCCGCCAATCAGTCCCACTGGTCCCTGGCGTCCCCTGAGGCCGACCAATATCAATGACTGCCGACGGCGGTTATTTGCGGTAGAAATGCACGTTTACGTCGCCCAGCGGTTGCCAGATATCCGGGTCGGTGCAACGATACCACACGGCGCAAGGCACGCCGAGGGCGGCGGCGAGGTGGGCGACGCCGGTGTCAGCAGCCCAGAAGCGCGTGGCGTCGTCACGGAGGCGGTGTTTGAGCTCTGCGAGTGTGGGGCAGATGACTTCCTGCCAACGCAGGTGCTGGCGCTGGCATGCCGCACGCATGGGCTCAAGCAGCTTCAGGTCGGCTTCACCGAAAGACAACACGAGGTCCAGCATGTCGCGCTGCTGCTGGGCGCGGGCGGCGTCGGCCCAGAAATCCGGTGGGATGTTTTTGTGTATGGAGCCGCTGCCGGCATGAATCCACAGGGCATTTCGGCCCTGGCCTGAGCGCGGCAGCATGGGCGTGGTAAGCAGCTGCGATGGCGCTTCGCAACCCGCGTTGCGGAGGAATTGCAGCGCGATATGCGGCGGACGCGTCGGTCGGGGATCGTGACAGATCAGCTTGCAGCCGTTGACTGGTGGCAGCATGGCGGCACGGGTGAAGAGATGCAGTTCAGCGCCGCGCAGCAACTCTGCCCAGGGTGCCGGGAGAGCTTGCGGGTGACAGGTCACGGCCGGTGCGAAGAGCGCGGCGGCGGCGGCGCTGTCGCTGTCGGTAAACGAGGCGATAGGGAGGTCATTCGGCAACAATTCCCGGTAGCGAGCGGGAGTGACCAGGTGGAGCTCGCCGCGCTGCGCCAAGGCTCTGAGCAGGGGCAGGGTGAGGATGAAGTCGCCAAGGGCGCCCTGCCTGATCACGACGCTGCGCATGCTGACAGCCTCCTTACGTGCTGGCGGTGGGCATGAGCGTCGTCCCGTCGGGGGCGCGACTCAGTCTTGCAGATCAAGGGTGGAACGCCAGCGGGGGTTCTTGCGGGAAATGTCCACGGTGTAGGGGCGGGCGTACTGTGGCTCAGTGGAGTGCAGAACGTCCTTGCGCAACGCGTTGGCTATCCAACGCTCAAGCTTGAGAATGAGCATCTTGCGGCGCAAACGACCCTGCATGTCGCGGTTGAGAATGCTCGGAATGGTGTTGGTCGTGATGATGTCGTCGATAGCCGGATTGTCCAGGTTCTCTTTTACTTCGGGGGACGAATTGAAGTGCGTGACCACAAAGACCACCCGTCGCGCCTGGGCTTCCTTCAGGCGCTTGCAGCACTCGACAATCGTGTTGCCGGTGCGCACCATGTCGTCAAAGACCACGACTTCCCGGCCGGCGATGTCTTCAAGGCGCGTCGGACTGTCTTCATGGGCCCTGATTTCGACTTTGCGCTCGCCGCTGCGCACTTTGTCCATGATCAACAACGAAGGCTTGGGCGAACCCAGGAGGGATTTTGACGACTCGTCCATGTATGTGAAAACTTCTTCGGTAAAGGGCGTCGCGCCACGGTCGGGCGCGCAGAGAACAAAGCCACGGCCATCCGGGTACATATTGGCCTCATGGTCAACCAGATAACTGGCGTACAGCTCAGAGGGAGTGAGGTTGTAAAAGTGGCCATTGAAGGTGCGCTTGAAAAGATCCTGCACCGATACGGAGTGGTTGTGCACGGTCAGCACGACATCGACACCGCTGCTGCGCAGCAAGTCGGCATAGAGATTGGCCGAAAAGGGCTGACCGTCGAATTTCTTATAGTCGTGCACATTGCGCGTAAAAGTGACATTGCCCTGCGTCACGTTGGGGCCGCGATCCTGGGCGCTGTAGAAGAGGTCCGGCTCAACCAGTACCACCCGGTCCGCCCCATTATCTTTCGCCGCTCGCGCCACCAGAAAGGTCCGCATCGCCCGCGCATTCCGCGTCAATTCACCACTGCAGGATGATACGATGATCACCGCCTTGCCCCGCAGTGACTGCCCTATGTGGTCCAAGTCCTTCTCATCACACAAAAAACGCGGGCAGAATTCCGAGTTGGAAAAATTCTTGATGGCAATCAATTCGGAAATCTCGGTGTCCTGACCGAGGTAGTGCGCGACGTCGCTCGCCAGCGGATCGTCGGATACAGTACCAACAACGATAAAATCGTCAGTCATTTTCATGCCCTTTCTGCAGGCGACGCCATGCAGTAAGAAAAGTTGAGCCGCGGTAGCGAGCTGCCGCCGCGGCGTTGGGATTATGACACCTTCTACTATAACTTGACAAAGACTTGACAGCAAACAGTCGGTGGCCAGGCTGCGCATTGGTCCTATAGGTCCAATGCTCTTCACTTAGTGTACCGGCAATGCTTGGCGATGAGTTGACTTGTGACCGTTCGCGTGACCATTTGCCAAGGTTTTGAGCGCCGAAGGTGCGCCCTAAGATAGCCCAGGGCAAGAGCGCCCGTAGGGCGCGTCGCCCTGGGTAAGGTGCCCCATCCCAAAAGAGCCCTGAAGGGGCGGCCTAAAAGACCTGCGACGAAGGGTCACAGCGCAAAATTGCCGCAGCAATCAATGAGTTCCATTGCCTCTTTGGCCCCAGTCAGCTTCGCCGACTGGGGCCAAAGAGGCCGAGGAACACGACCTTGGTTGGCGCTTTACCCAGGGCGGCGCGCGCTTTCAGCGCTGCTTGCCCTGGGCTGGTATGTTTCGCGCTTTTAGCGCTTCTGCCGCTTCGCGGCAATAAATGCCGCGATCATAACAGGCTGTTTGCTGAAGCTTAAGGCACTATGAAATTTGTTAAGTGAAGAGCATTGGTCCTATAGGTCTTATTCGTCCTATTTGTCCCATAGGTCCTCATGCTTGCCCCGGCGCCTTCGTCTGGTCACTCCTCGCCGTTGACTCATTTACAAAATTAAGCATATTTTTCCACAACAATAACTTTTTTGCAACGACATTTACAGCTCTAGCGTCTGTTTTTTGCTTGTTTCC
>JAQWBY010000295.1 GCA_028706165.1 Lentisphaeria bacterium
TATCGAAGATAACGACCGCGTCGGGTTTGCAGAAGAGAATGCGGCGCTTGAAGCTGTTGAGGCGGCCGTCGTAGGCCTTGGCGGCTTCGCCGGCGACGTAGTCAAAGCGGGGCGTGCAGGCGAAGTCAGTGATTTCGCCTTGGCCATTGGCGGAGTGTTTGGTCTGGCCCTTGCCATTGACCGTGATTGAATTGACGGATTTGGTTTCCCACATCCAGTTTTTGTGGTGGTCGGTGCCGTAGCTGTCCCGGCGGCCGGTGCGGATCAGCAGGCGTTCGCCGTAGGCATTGAAAGTGAAGGCGTTGTTGGACTCATAGCCGTGGCTTTGGGTGCCGAAGGGGCTGGATTTGAAGACGATCTGGACATTGTCCTGGCCGCCAAAGAGATTGCTGTTGAGCATGGCCTGGCCGGTGCCGCGGAAGCAGCGCGATGACGGCAGGTCGAATGGAGGCTTCGCCGTTACGGCGGGCATGGCGCCGCGCACAAAACCCACGTAGCTGTTTTGCGGCTTAGCGCCGCCGACGGCGTCGACGTACCACTGCCAGTAGGGGTTTTGCGCCTGGGTGGCGAAGATGCCGACGAGGTTGGCATTTCTGTCCGGCGTCTGATTTTCGACCAGGTCGCCGAAGCCGCCGTCCTTGGTTTCCGGCGGCTGGAGGTACATGGGGTAGTAGCCCACGCTGGCGAAGTAGGGTTTGGTGAAGGCGTTGACGCCTGTGGCGCTCTTCATGATGTCCGCCCACCAGGTGAAGCGACCCAGATAGCTGCGCCAGTAGGACACGCCCTCGTGCCAGCCGCCGTCCGCGTCTGACCAGACCGGGTACACGCAGGCGTAGACATTCATAGCGAACCACAGCCACTCTTCGGCTTCGGGGATTTCGCCCAGGAAGACCAGGCCGACTTCGCCGAGGAAGTGCCAGGCGCGGTTGGAATGGCTCGCGTAGGGCGACCAGAGATGCCGTGGGAAGAGATGGCGGTACATTTCTTCGCCGCGGATGCGCATGACGTCGCGGCATTGTGCGCGTTCGTCTTCGCTGAGGAGATCATAGACGTAGCTGTAGGTGCGGGCGAAGCGGGAGTTGTAGGGCATGCCGGCTTCGTCGTTGTAGCGGTAGCCGGTGGCGCCTTTGGGGTCCCACTGGGCGCAGTTCATGAGGATGCGCCTGGCGAGTTGGCCGTACTCGTCCTTGCCGCCGATGAGGCGGGTGAAAGCGAGGGTGGCGGCGCCGTCGAGGGCCTTCATGGTATAGACGCGGTTGCCCCACCAGATTTGGCGCCATTCGTCGCTGTTGCGCACCATGCCTTTCGGGTATTTCGGCGGCTCAGCGGTTGGCGGCGGCTTGGCCAGCATGGCATCGCATTGCCTGCAGAGATTGTCGAAGATGGGCTTGAGGTCGGTCTGTGCGCGCTGTCGCAGCTCGACGAGCTGCTCGGGGCGGATGAAGATGCGCGGATGCGCGGTGGGCACGCGGCTCATGATCTCGGCGCGCGTGGGCAGGGGCTGAAGTGCGGCGTCGGCGTCGACGCTGAATGAGCGGGTGCTGCTCCAAGGCGACTGCTGGTCGTCGGCCGTCCGGTAGGCGAAACGCCAGTGCCAGGTGCCGGCAGGAAAGGCTTGCGGCGGGCAGTGGACATTGTAGCGGAGGTCCTCCACGCGGTAATGACTGCTGCTAAAATCCGGTGCGGTGGCCACTTCGAGGACGTAGCTGACGTCCTTGCCTTGCGGTCGCCATGAGAACGCTGGCGGGTTGACGTCGCTGCGCTGGCCATCGGTTGGCCGGAAGCCCCACTCATTGGCCTTTGCCTGGGTTTCATTCACGGGCAGGGGCGCCGCGCCGGCGGCCAGGGCGGTGCCGAGGATCAACGCGGTACCGCAGACGTGACGGAAGAAGCGCTGGACAGCTGATGTGTTGGTCATGGCGTGTCGTCTTTCAGTGCTGGGTACGTTTGGCAAACGCGGAGTGGACGGGAAACGACGCGGAGTTGTCAGAGCCAGAAACAGCGGCTAATATACACGACAAGGACGGCAGGACTGCCCGTATTCGGATATGATGGCAGCTCCTGGCGGCGAGTGCTGTGACCAACGCGGCGAAAAGAAAAAAGGACGGTGCACGATGCGTATTACTTTGGCAGCAGTTGTTTTCTGTTCTTGCGTGGCGATGGCGCAGGACGGCATCATGCGTTACCAGTTTGCCGGCACGGAGCTGATCGCCATTCACGACACCGACACGTCCATGCCGGTCAGTATTTTTCTGCAGGACTCGGCTGCGCTCAAGGCCGCCGGTGTCCATGCTGATCAGCGTGTCGCCAGTTCGGTCAATGTTTTTGTCTTACGCTTTGCGGACCGCGTGGTGCTGGTGGACAGTGGCAATGGCGTGGGCAAAGGCACGTTGCTGGACAAACTCGTTCAGCTGAATATCAAGCCTGCGGATGTCACCGACGTGCTGTTGACCCATATTCACCCCGATCATATCGGCGGGCTGGTCAATGGTATCACGGCCGTTTTTGCCCATGCGGCCATCCATGTTGCCAAAGCCGAGGCCGATCACTGGCGGCAGCAGGACTATCCGGCCGACGCCTTGAATCAGCGCTTCTTTGCGGCCTATGCGGATAGAATCACGACCTTCGCGCCGGGTGCGCAATTCTGGGGCGAGCTTCGTGCGCATGACGCCGCCGGTCACACGCCTGGCCACACGAGTTTCCGTTTAGGCCGGCTGTGGTTTATTGGCGACACCGTGCACGGCGCGGCCCTGCAGTTCCCGAACCCCGCCATTTGTGCGCGTTACGACATGGACCGCGACCAGGCCATTGCCGTACGCAGGGCCATTATGGCCGATGCTGCCCGGGATGGCGCGCTCATCATTGGCGCGCACCTGCCATTCCCCGGTATTGGCAGCGTCCGTGCCGGGCGGCACGACGGCGTGGCGTTCCAGTACCTGCCCTATGCGGGGAGCCGCGCTGACTGAGCGAGCAGCTGGGAGCCTCCGGGCAGCAGACGATGTTTGTTCGCTGGACGTTGTCGTGGCAGGGAGTCTCTCGTTGTTGGGAGGAACCTGCATTCGGACGCACAACACATTTGGTCGGGGGCCCCGAAACGACTTACAGATGGTGACGGGCCAGCAAGTCCAGCAGATTACGGCGGCGCCATAAGTTTGTCTTGATTTGTTGGCAAAAGGTTTTGAATTGGGTTTCTTGGCCGGCTGCGCGCGTATATTTCTTGTATAACAGAAGCAGTTCAACGGCATTGACATACGCATGTTCGCCTGTCGGTACCAGCGCCTGTTCCACGAGTTTTCGGCAGGCATCGGCGGCATCTATTGGATGCTCTTTGGCGCGGGCGGCGATAAGACGCAGGGTCAGACTGTCGTCGCTAGTGAGGTTCTTGCCCAGTTCCCACGCCTCGTCGTTCTGGCCCGCGTCCAAGAGGATTTCCACGCGGCGGGCGCGAGCATGACCAGCGTAGCCATAATAGGAAGGCGTTTGTGCTTTTTGTGCCTCGAATTCAGCAAGAAGGGCCAGTGTTCTGGCAAAATAATCTGCTTCGCAGTTCGCCCTTTTTGCCGTTTTCTGCAGGAAGGAGAAAGGCTCGGGTGTGAGAGGATTTGCCTGGAATTCGGCCCACGCGAGGGCCAGTGCGTCGTCATGTCGTCCGAGTTTCTGCAATTCGTCGGTCAATGCGTCTCTGATGTCATGCTGGTTTGGGAAGTGGTATCTTGCCTCCTTCAGCAGAGGCAGAATTTCTTTGAGCAGGTTTTGGCGGCGGTACTCCGCAACCAACGCCATGACATCGTGAGGACGGCTCAGGTTACGCTTAAGAATGGCAAGGACAAAATTCGTGTCACCGCGTTCATCGGCCCCTTCCAGCAAGCGCGCCTCCAGGCGTTGTCGGGCCGCGTCGGGATTTGGCCCACCCATCTTGAGGGCAGGAAGCTTGCCCCAGAGTGCGCGGTCATGTTCGTACCAGAGGTCCTTCACGGGTGCTGGCATATCAGTGTAGATGCTATCAAAAGCGTCAAAGTTTGACAGCGTAGTGTCTTTTTCCCATGCTTCGATTTGTGCGATCAGGTCTTTTGGGGTGGTGGCACCCAATAATGCAGCTTGGACGTAGGCAAGCAGCATGGACTCGACGAAATCAGCGATGAGTTCTTCCTCCGGCACGGAGATGTTACGCATGCATTCAATGCCGTATTGAGCGACTTCGAGAATGACGTCGTAGTGCTTTTTATCGGCGACAGCCGCCAGGGCTTTTGCGAGTTGATTGTGGCCTTCGCTGAATTCCTCCTGGTAATCCGTGTCGTCCCATTCGTCCGTATCATAGTCATAGCCAGCAAACTCATCCCCGCACATTTCCGCGGTCGCGACTAAGGCATCAATCTTTTTTTTCAATTCCTTGGTCAGCGAGGCGGGGTTGCCGGGGAGGTTCTGCATCCGGTATTTTTCAATGATTTTCGGACAATGGGGCGACATCTCAAAGAGGATATTTTCCACGTCCTCGCGGGAACAGCCTTGGATGAATTTTTCCCAGTTGAAAGAAGACTTGGCCTGTTTCTGTGCCTTAGCCATTCCTTGGTTGAGGAAAGCCAGGCCGAGGGCGACTTGGTGTTTGCAGAATTCGCCGCCCTTTCCCAAGGGGCATGAGCACGAGCCTTGCAGTGAGTTGTTTTTGCAGAAGAGCTTCACCGTGTACGGTTGCGTACCGCTAACGGTAGCGGACACGGCATTATCGTTGCAGGTCAGTTTACCGACGCTGCCGTCGTCGAAGTAGTTCCTTCCCCGAAAATAAGAAATCGAACCGGCGTTTTCGCGGAGTGCCTGGGCAGTCAAAACCTGCTTCAACGTGTTATTGCTCATCTGAATCTCTTCCTACACTTTGCGCTGAACGCCCGTCAGCAGGAATCCAGCGGCGGACCAATTCCTGTGCGGTGCTGTCCAGGCAGGATTCTGTTCAACTCAGAGCGGTCGCCACTGACGGGCTGTGTTGTTTCCCAAACGCTTTTTCCAGAGTTACAACGCGCCAGGTTTGGGGTATTCGTGG
>JAQWBY010000296.1 GCA_028706165.1 Lentisphaeria bacterium
GCAACTTGCTGCACCCAGTGGACCCGGTGGACCCAGTGGACCCAGTGGACCCAGTGGACCCAGTGGACCCAGTGGACCCAGTGGACCCAGTGGACCCAGTGGACCCAGTGGACCCAGTGGATCCGGTGGCTGCTGCCGCCGTGACGGCGGCGCTCCCAGGCGTCCCCCAGGAGCAGCTAGTACCAATGACTGAGGCGTGACCCGCCTACCCGACTTTTGCCCTCCGGGTCTTGCCAGGATTGTCATGTATGGCTTGCATGTTATATTGTGCCCTTTTCGCGAATCAGCCAAGAGGGCCTGGCCTCTGCGCGCGCAGCGGTCCAGCAGTCGTCACTGTCGGCACGAAGACGGCGTTGTCTCGTTCCGGCTATATAACTATGGAGATATCATGTCTTTACGCGCAATATTGCTGGGGTTTCTGGGTGTGCTTGGCGTCTGTGGTTTCAGTTTTTTCAACGACCGTATCCTCATGCAGACCTACCTGGTTGGCAACAACATGCCAGTCAGTGTGTACGGCACCCTGATCATCTTCGTCGTTCTCATCAATCCCCTGCTGCGCCGCTATAAATTTCACGCCGGCGAACTGGCGCTGGCCTTATCCATCACTCTGGCATCCTGCTGTCTGCCCGGTTCGGGGCTGCTGCGCACCTTCACGTCATCCCTGCTGCTACCGACACATTACCAGAAGCTCGACGCGTCCTGGCGCGAGCAGCAGATCCTTGATTACGTCCCCCAGAAAATGCTACCGGTGGTAACGCCGGAAAATGAAGACTACGTCCTCGGTGGCTTTGTCCAGGGCCTGGGCATCGGCAGCGAGCATGTGGCCGTTTCCGAAGTGCCCTGGGGCGCCTGGGTTCAGCCGTTCGTCTTCTGGCTGCCCATGCTGTTCTGCCTGTGGTTTGCACTCATCGCCCTCGCCTTGGTGCTGCATAAGCAATGGGCGACCCACGAGCACATTCCATACCCCATCGCATCCTTTGTCGACTCCTTTCTGCCCGGGCCAAACGGTCAGGCCGGGTCGGTCCTGAAGACCCGCCTCTTCTGGATCGGTGCCGTGTTCGTTCTCGCTATCCACCTCAACAACTACCTCTGCATCTGGTTTCCCGACGAGCTCATTCCCGTCAAGCTCCGCCTGGACCTTTGGCCATTCCGCAGCAAATTCCCCGTGATTGCCCGCGGCGGCGGCGGCGGCCTTTTCGGCCCAACCTTATACTTCACCGTCATCGGCCTGTGCTTCCTCATTCCCAGTGACATCTCGCTGACTTTCGCACTAGCCCCGTGGCTGTGGGCCCTCGTCACCGGCTTCCTGGTCGGCTACGGCATAGACATCAACCAAGTCGTCGAAGGCAGCTACTGGTACACGGGCCTCAAACCCCGCATGTTCATGCTCTTCGGCAGCAACCTCGGTCTCTTCCTAGCGATGGCCTACACCGGCCGGCATTATTACTGGAATGTCATCCGCGCCGCCTTCGGCCGCAAAAACAAGGAGGCGGACTACCTCTCCATCTGGGGCTGCCGTTTCTTTATCTTCTTCACGCTCATCTTCGTCGGTCAGCTGGTATACGCCGGCCTGGACTGGCAGCTGGCCGTCATGTACACCGCCGTGCTGGTGGTCTTCTACGTGGTCATGAGCCGCATCATCTGCGAATCCGGTCTCTTCCACCTCCAATCCAACATCTTCCCCTGCTGCATCATCTGGGGCTTCCTGGGAATCGCCAACCTCGGTCCGCGCACCCTCCTGGTCATGCAGATCATCTCCGTCATTCTCGTCTGCGACCCTCGCGAATCCCTCATGCCCTTTATGATGAACTCCCTGAAACTGCTGGACAAACACCGCCAGCCCATGGGCAAAGCCAGCCTCTGCGCCGCCCTGGCCCTCATCGTCGGCCTCGCCGTCGCCGTGCCCCTCACCCTCTACATGCAGTATGACCGCGGCAGCGCCATCTGGGAAGGCTGGGCCGAACAAGCCGTGCCCAAAATGCAGTTCGACAACGCCATCGCCGTCAAACGCAAACTCATCGCCCAGGGCATGCTGGAAAGCTCCGAAGCCGTCGCCGGCTGGGGCCGCTTCGCGGATATCAGCCCCCACCCGTTGAGCATGTGGTGCTTTGTCGTCGGCTTCGTCCTCGTACTGCTGGTCAGCGCCGCGCGCCTGCGCTTCACCTGGTGGCCGCTGCACCCGCTGCTGTTTGTCACCTGGAATACCACCCACCTCACGCCCTTCGCTGGGTCGTTCTTCATCGGCTGGCTCGCCAAAACCCTCGTCATCAAGTATGGCGGCAACGGCGTCTACGGCAAGGTCCGGCCACTCATGCTCGGACTGATCGCCGGCGAAATCCTCGGCGCCCTCGTCCCCAGCATCACCGCGGCCATCTATTACCTGATCACCAGCGAAGTGCCCAAGGCCTTCCGAGTACTGCTCGGCTAAGCCCGTTTCTCGCCCTTGGCCAACGTGAAACATGCTACCAAAAGCACTCCGCCGCGAGTGCTATTGGCCCTTGTCAGGATATATTACGAATAACGCTGTCGGCCTCGCCTTAGGCAGCAACGAGTTCGCACCCTCCCATAAAGGAATCCCATCATGAATATTGGCAAGACGCGTCACGTCTTAACCTCCGAATCCGTGTCCGAAGGCCATCCCGACAAGGTCTGCGATCAAATATCCGACGCAATACTCGACGAATGCCTCAAGCAGGACCCGCTCAGCCGCGTGGCCTGCGAAACCCTCGCCACCAACAACCTCATTGTCCTCTCCGGCGAAATCAGCACCAAAGCCAATGTCAATTGGGAACGCCTTGCCCGGCAGGTCGTCCGCGATATCGGCTACACCGATCCCGACACCGGCTTCAGCGCCGATGACGCCCGCGTCATGATCTGCCTGCGCAAACAGTCACCCGACATCGCCCAGGGCGTGGACGCCGAGACCAGCCTGAGCCGCGAACAGGGCGCCGGCGACCAGGGTATGATGTTCGGCTACGCCTGCAACGAAACGCCGGCCCTCATGCCGGCGACCATTTACTACGCGCACAAAATCGTCGAACGCCTGGCCCAACTCCGTCATCAAGACCCCGCCCGCTATGGCTTTCTCCGCCCGGATGCCAAGAGCCAGGTGTCCTTCGTCTACGAAAATGGCATGCCCGCAAGCATCCAGAACATCGTCGTCTCGCACCAGCATCGCCCGGAAATGCCCCGCGAGCAACTCGAAAAACTCGTCCATCACGTCATTGGCGATGTCATTCCCGCCGAGTTCCTCAACGACGACATCGACTTTTACATCAATCCCACCGGCCGCTTCGTCATCGGCGGACCCGATGGCGACACCGGCCTCACCGGCCGCAAAATCATCGTCGACACCTACGGCGGCATCGGCCGCCACGGCGGCGGCGCTTTCTCGGGCAAGGACCCGTCCAAGGTCGATCGCTCGGCGGCTTACATGGCGCGCTGCGTGGCCAAGAACATCGTCGCCGCCGGCCTGGCCGACCGCTGCGAGGTGCAGGTGTCCTACGCCATCGGTATCGCCAAGCCCCTCAGCATCAATGTTGACACCTTCGGCACCGGCAAGGTGGACGAGGTGCGCCTCATCGACCAGCTCATGGCAGGCAAAATCTTCGATTTCCGCCCCGCCGCCATCATTGACGCCCTTGGCCTGACCAGACCCGACGGCTGGACCTACCGCCAGACCGCCGCCTATGGCCACTTCGGCCGCGACGGCTTCCCCTGGGAAAAGACCGACAAGGTCAACGAGCTGCTCGCCGCCCTCGCCTGACCCACACGCCAGCCGACATCCCATCGCCCTTCCCTGCTCCAAATACCCACCGCGCCGACCGCGACAGCACCTGCAAGCACATGACTACAGCACCCGCAACAGCTTCCGTTCTCGGCTTCGGCAGCGCCCTGGTGGACGTCCTCGCCCATGTGGACGAGGCTTTCCGCGCCAGCGTTCCCGGCATCAAGGGTGGCACCGAACTCGTCGACAGCCAGACCATGGCCGCCATCGTCAAACGCCTCCCCCAGGCGCCGCGACAGGCCCCCGGCGGTTCAGCCGCTAACACCATCGTCGGCTACGCCAAACTCGGCGGCAAAGCCGCCCTCCTAGCCAAAATCGGCCTCGACGACGCTGGCGTCTTCTATCGCCAGGGTATGCAGCGCGCCGGCGTTGACACCACGCCCTTCAAGGCCACCGGCGACACCGACACCGGCCGCTGTCTCTCCCTCATCACCCCAGACTCCGAACGCACCATGCGCACCTACATGGGCGCCGCCGCCACCCTCCGCGCCGACGAACTCAGCCTGGATGACTTCCGCGGCTACAGCCATTTCTACTGCGAAGGCTACGCGCTCTTCAGCCGCGAACTGACTTTCCGCGCCCTCGACCTGGCCCGCGCCGCCGGCATGGTCATCTGCCTGGACCTCTCCGCTCCCGAAGTCGTCCTCGCCGCCAAGGACATTCTCCCCGCGCTGCTGCGCGACTACGTCCACGCCGTCTTCGCCAACGAACAGGAAGCCGCCGCCTTCTGCGGCAGTAAGGATCCGGTCGCCGGCCTGGACGCGCTTGCCGCGCACTGCCCGCTGGCCGTCCTCAAACTCGGCCGCCAGGGCGTCCGCCTTCGCGAACGTGGTGGCGAGGTCATCGCCGTGCCAGCCTGCAGCGTCAAGGCCATTGACAGCACTGGCGCGGGCGATCTCTGGGCGGGGGGATTCCTCTTCGGCTGGCTCAGAGGCTGGCCACTGCACACCGCCGCCGAGCTTGGCGCCAGGGTCGCCGCCGCCGTCGTACAGGTCACCGGCGCCGTCATTCCCGACGACGTCTGGACGGCGCTCCGCCGCGACCTGCCCGCCTGAACGCCATGCGGCGCCCACCTCTTTTTCATCAGCAACCGCCCCATCACTGCAGCCGCCAAGGATAGCATCATGAGCATTGTCAAGACCGACCGTTACTGGATTGCCGACCCCACGCTGGCCGAACTCGGCCGCAAGGAAATCGCCCTCGCTGAAATCGAGATGCCCGGCCTCATGG
>JAQWBY010000297.1 GCA_028706165.1 Lentisphaeria bacterium
CGTTACCGGCCTTGTTAAGGGAAATGGTGTAGTTTTTGCCGGCGGTGGTCGTTAGAATCGCCTGGATGACCGCGCCGGCGCGGTAATGCGGCGTCATCAGGCGGAAAGACAGGCAGGGATGGCGCGATGGCCGCCAGCTCACGGCCTGGCTGATGGTGCCGGTCGCGTAGTAGGTCCGGTGATTAAGATATGGTGACGCGCCCAGGTTGTGGATGACGCCGAGGCCGTTGTGCTGCGCCGGCGAGAATTGCGCCGTACGATGGCAGTAGCCGTCCCAATTCCAGAACCAGTTGACACTGTCCGCAAAGGTGAAGGCGTACCATGACGGGCCGGTCTTGTCCGAACTGTGCTCGACTTTGATCGGCACGGTGTAGCGTGGGTGGCTATTGCCGGCGCCGTCCACGATGTTGTCAATGGCGAACTCCAGTACGTCGCCGTCTTTGGCGGCATTGAGGTGATTACGGAAGAGGAAGGGATAGTTGAGCTCAAGACGGTCGGCGTCCTTGCCGTGGATAAAGGAGTTGGTCCATTGCGGCAATGCCTGCTCTTTGCCGGCAATGTGAAAGCTGGCCTTTTCGATGCTCCACGGCGCGCCGCCGTCGCTTTTCAGTGTCACCAGCAGCTGCCTGCCATTGTGCGCCGGATTTTGCGACGCGGCGATCTCATGGGACAGCGCCGGGGCAACTGTGTCCCACAGGAAGGGCAGGTCCATCGGCGCAGACTCCGCCCCGTGGCTGTCCACGGCCTTGACGAGCAGATGATGAACGCCCTGGGCTAGGTCCTTGACCTCCGGCGTAATCGCCTTGCCGACTTCATGCTGCTGCCAGTTCAGCGCCGTCAGTTCGTCGGCGCTGCGTTCCGCCCAGGGGCGTTCGCCAGGAAGGAGCGCGGTCAGCACGGCAGCCACGCCATCGGCGTCGTAATAACTGGGCGTAAACGTCAGCTGCTCGGCCTTGGCCACAGCCGGCCCGAAGACTAGGTCGTCGAGCTGCCAGCGGCTGTAACGGCCGGTCTGATCCGGCGAGCCAATGGAGGCAAAGCGGAAGCCCTTAGGCATGAAGCGGTTCACGGCGTAGGGCTCGCGCGTAAACGCATCGGCGGCTACCCCGATCCAGCTGTACCACTGCTCGTCCATGCGCAGGTCATGGCCGTAACGCACCGCTGTCGCGTTGTCAGAATCATCAGCTGCGAGGCGGACATAGTGGTAGTTCTGGAAAGCCAAGCTGATCTGTGCCATATCCCAGGCGCGATAACGGAACTGCACCACCGGATAGTTGGCAATGGAAAAGCCCATGTTGAAGGGCGTCGCCAGCTCCTGCCCCAAGGCGGTGTTGCGCACCGTCAGGGCGTGATTGGCGCCGTCGTCGCTCTCAAAGGCCATGCGTGGCCGACCAGCATACACCAGGGGCTCCTGCGAGCCATTCTCGAAACTCATGCACACCGGGCTGAAGCCCTCCACCGCCATGAGCAATGGCGGTGAATTGCGCCGTTCGCCAGGCGCGGTCGCCAGCGTCAGTTCTTTTTCACTACTACCACTGTTCACCAGGAAGCTAATGCTGCCGGCGGCAATGGCCTTTTGCACGGCGGCTGTACGTGGCAGCAACGCCAGACGGTATTCGTCATTCTCGCGCAGCACGCGCAGCCGTTCGCCTGCGAAACGGATACCAGCACCGGCGAAGCGTTTATCGACATAGTCGGCCGTACAGCTCAGACGCACGACGTCCTTGGCGTCGCCGTCCCAGGCGAAGTTCACCGGCACTTCTTCAGGGAGACTGATCCATTCGAGCTGCTGCACCAGCGCCTGCCGACCGTGGTACATCTCCAGCCAAACACTGTTGACGCCCGGGATACTTTCGGCTTTGAGGACCGCCGTCAGTTCCTCCGGCTTGGTCGTGCGATTGCGACGCGCGAAATCCGTGAGCTGCTTGCGAAAACTCACCGTCGCGCCCTCGGGCAGTTTGAGTTCCGGCACGCCGTAGAAAATTGGCCGAAGATGGCTAACAGCGTAGGCCTGGCCGGGGCCGTTGCCCCAGATGCCGTTGGCCATGGCATCGAGCTCCTGGAGCCCGAAGCCCTCCAGGCGCGCATATTGCTTCTCGCCGCGTTCGCCCGGGGCGCGGAAACGGCTGGGTATCCACGCGGTCAGTTCCGTCCATTCATGGCGATCAGGCACGACGTTGCTCACCGGCGCCAGCTCGCTACTACCGCTCAGGCGCCAAGGCCCGTCGCTGAAATCCGGCCCGCTGATCTGGTGGAAAAGACGCCACCGGGGCTCATAGACGCCCTTGGCATTAAGCGAGCCAACGGAATAGAACAGATTCACCCGCGCAGCGGCCGTACGCTTCATCTTGAAACGCCAGCCGGCCAAATCCTGCAAAAGCACCGGCGGCAAGGTCGCCGTCATGCGCATGTCACCGCCGCCAAGAAGATTGCGGTAGTGCAACGCGTCGGCATTCAAGGCAAAGGGCGTGAGCTGGCTCTGGCCCACACTGTCACTGTGCTGCCATAATTGGGCGGCCAGCGGGTCCAGCGGAAAGCCACCAGCAGTGGCTTCCCAGCGATACGGCGCGGCCGGCGCGGAGGGCGGCGTCTCGGCGGCGGCGGTGGGCGCGGCCGTCAGCAGCGTATCGTCCACGGGCAGCATGGCCACCGGGAAGGAGCGCGGACGTTCGCTGCCGAAGGCGATTTTGATCTGCGCGAGGGTAATGCTGTGCACGAAGGTCCAGATGCCGACCAGACCCTCCTGGATCATCTCGGGATCAGTCTCCTTGAAGATCAGCTCGTCGTCGAAATAGTACTCCAGGCTGTCGCCGATTTTTCGCAGTTTGATGTAGAACCACGCACCGTGAATAGGCCGGCCCTGCGCAACTAGCGGGTTGAGTACGCGACGAATCATGCCCTTGCGGCGGCGGGGCACCAGGTACGCATCCGTGCGCGCCAGCGCACGGCCGTTCTTGTACAGCGTCGTCCAGTTCTGAGAGAGATTCTGGTCCCATTCCGTGCAGGCGGCCGTATAGCCACTACCGGCGCTGGTCTCGGATGCCATGATGGTGCAATTGAGGTTGCCCGCCTCGTTGTAAAAGCCATGACGGGTGCCAGCATAGAATTCCAACGTGAGATCGCCAGCAAAAACCTGCTTGCGCCAAAAGGCCGCCAAGCCCTCGGGCGCCTCACCAATCATGTGCGACCAGCTCGGCGTACACTGAAAACGATTGATGATCTGCCAATCGCCGCCATTCGCCAGCCAGGCATGCGGCGACTCGTTGAAAAATTCGTCAATGACATTGGCGCGAGTGACTCGGCTGCGGGCAAGGTGCTCCAGCGTCATGCTCTTGACCATCGCGCGAGTGCCGAGTTTTTTGAGTTGCTGATTCAAGCGTTGGCGTAAAGCCATCTTGCCGTCCACTGTCACCCACAGCCACTGGCCTTCATGAAAGACCTCGTAGTCCAGAGCGCTGATGTCCTTGCCCTCCGGCGCTACCAGCACAAATTCCTGCAGCGCGGGCTCGTCGGCACCGGCCATTGCCGTACTCAGGAGCAACTTGCCGTCCTTGACGCGAAGCTGCACCGCGCCGGCGGCGGCGTTGTCCGCCACGGCCAGATTCAATTCGCTGTCAGGCACGCAGGGCATCCGCACAGCGTAGTCGCCGAAGAAATCGCCCTTGTGCCACAGCGCGTCATGCGGCCCGCCGACCCACTGGCCCTCGGGCGATGCCCAGTGCCGCATGAAGCTGTCCGTACGAAAAACCGGGTTCTTCTGCTCCTGCTCCTTGTACTGAAAACGCTCAGCCGAGAGGGACAGGTCGCGAAACTCCGCCGTGCTGCCCGCTTTGACCCACAGGCCATTGGCACCGGTCAGCTCACCATCGTAGTCCACAAAATGCAGCAGCGCGCCATTGCGCAAACAGCGCAGCCTGCCGGGCTCGGTTGCATCGATCATCAGCCGCACCGACTCATCGCCCACAGGCTGCTCCTGGCGATCGATTTCGCTGATGCTGCCGTCGGCCTCAATCCGCAGCAACCGAGTGGTTTCTTTGCCGCCGGCGCGCTCGACCTGGAAACGCCAGTGGCCACTGGCGGCGCCCTGCCAGCCGGCAATCAGTGCCAGTTCGCAGGCATCGCCCGCCGGCACCACCGTCGCTGCGAAGGCCATGTTGCGACTGTGAGCGCGGCCAATGATGAGTTCGGCGTCCCGCCGGTTGTTGCTTACCCGCAACACGGCATCGTCCGCAACGCCGCGCTCGTGCAGGTTAAAGGCGCCATTGCTGCTCGGGAGGGCATTGTAGCGCAGGGCCGGCATGTCCCGCAGATCGATGGGCAGGTAGGGTTTGAGGGTCACGTCGTCAAAGCGAATCTCTTCGGGCGTCCTGGCGTACAAGCCGATCTTGCCGCCAATGGGCAGGAGCTCGCGGACTCGAAAGACCTCGTGCTGATCCAGATAGCAGATGATCTCATTGCCGTGGGCCTTCACGCCAGGCATGTACCACTGATTATCATAGAGCGCCACGCGCGCACGTGCCAGCATGCGCCGAACGCCTGCGCGCTGCCGCCACAAGCGCATCTCCCGCTCCTCCGGATTCGCGCTGTCATACACCAGCGTCAGGGCATAAAACTCCGCATGCGCGGGATCCGGCACCACCGGCTCGGCATCAGGCTCCGCGTCAGCCGCGTCGGCAGCGGCGGCGGTGACCAAAGCATTGCGGTGGTAAAAGACCAAGCCGGCCTCGCCCTTGACCGGCTGCAGAGCACCCGTAAAATGGTAGTTGTCAAAGAAGTCATAGCCCATGGTGATGACGGCTTCTTCATTTTTGCCACCGCCCTTCAGTGAGTAGAAGTTCGGGCTTTTGTCCGCGGTCAATGGTGCTTCCTGCGCGCGTTTCTGGTTGGTCTCCGGGCGCGCAACCGCTTCAGCCTGCGCCGTGTGAATGCGCCAGTTACCCTGTTGGATCAACCACGGGTACAACTCGTTCGGGGCGCCTTCCTCAATCATGAAGTCCGTCGTGAACCCCAC
>JAQWBY010000298.1 GCA_028706165.1 Lentisphaeria bacterium
GAGGGCATTCCCCTGAATGTGCTGCTGCCCATCAAGGGCACGCCGCTGGCGGATCGGCCAGTCCTGGCGCCCGTGGAGGTCGCCAAGGCTTTCGCGCTGTTCCGGCTGGTCAATCCGACCAAGACGATCAAATTTGCCGCCGGCCGCGAAACGACCATGAAGGACTTCCAGGGCCTGCTGATGCTCGCCGGCGCCAACGGCATGATCACCGGCGGCTACTTGACGACTCGCGGTCGCAGCGTCGACGACGACGCGGCCTTCATTCGGCATCTCAACGAGTTTTGACAGCATGCAGCCCTTTCTTGATGACATCCGCGCCGATCTGGCCGCGCTCAAAAGCGGCGGCAACTATCGCGCCTTGCGGGAAATCGCTCCTGAAGGCGACGGCCGTAGCCGCTACGATGGCCGCGTGCTCTGCAATCTCTCCAGTAACGACTACCTTGGTCTGGCTGGCGATGCCGAGCTGCGCGAGGATTTCTACCGGCAGTACAATGGCGACTGGCGGACGCCGGAGCTGGCGCTGTCCAGCGCCTCCAGTCGGCTGCTCACCGGCAACACGCCGGCGTACGCGCGACTGGAAGCGGCGCTGAGCGAGCTCTACGGCGGCCGCGCCGCGCTGGTCTGCAACAGCGGCTACCACGCCAATATCGGCATTCTGCCAGCGCTGGCGAAGGCCGGCGACCTGGTCATTTCGGACAAACTCAATCACGCCAGCATCATTGATGGCCTGCGGCTCTGCGGCGCCGAGTTCCTCCGTTATCCACATGTGGACCTCGACCGCCTGGAAGCCACGCTGGCTGCCCGGCGCCATGAGTACAAGCGGGTTTTTGTGGTGACCGAGTCCATCTTCAGCATGGACGGCGACACCGTGGACCTGCGGCGGCTGGTGGCGCTCAAGGAGCGCTATGACTGCGCGCTGGTGGTGGACGAAGCGCACGCCGTCGGCGTGCGGGGCCCCAAGGGCGCGGGCCTCTGCGCGGAGCAGGGCGTCGCCGAGCGCGTGGACGTGCTGATCGGCACCTTCGGCAAGGCGCTGGGATCCACCGGCGCGTACGCCATCATGGCGCCTGAGCTACGCGAGTACCTCATCAATCACATGCGGTCGCTGATCTTCACCACCGGCTTGCCGCCCGTGGTGCTCAACTGGAGCTGCTTCGCCCTCCAGCGTTGTGCGGCGATGGACCGCGAACGCGCGGAACTCATGCGCCTCGGGGCGTTGCTGCGCGGGTGGCTTCGCGATGCCGGTCGGGACGTGCCTGGCGACACGCAGATCGTGCCCTACGTCATCGGCGAAGCCGCCGCCGCACTCGCCGCCGCGCAGCGTTTCCAGGAGCGGGGCTTCATTGTTTTCGCCATTCGCCCGCCGACCGTGCCCAAAGGGACGTCGCGGCTACGTTTTTCGTTGAGTGCGGCTTTGCGGGCCGAGGACCTCGCGCCAATCCGGGAACTGCTATGAAAACTACCTTTCTGCATCAGCGCGGCCACGAACGGCTCCTGATTTTCTTCAATGGCTGGGGGATGGACAACGCGCTGTTCCAGCACTGGCGCGCTGACGCCTGCGATGTGCTTTGCGCCTGGGACTATCGCGAACTCACGCCGTTGCCGGCTGTGGCTGGCTACCGCGAGATTCGCTTGGTCGCCTGGTCGCTCGGCGTGTGGGCTGCCGCCGTCACGCCCATGCCGCCGCTGCAGCACGCCACGGCGGTCAATGGCACTCTCCAGCCCATCGACCAGCACAGCGGCATCCGCGCTGACGTCTTCCAGGGCACCATCGACAACTGGCTCGACGATCAAGCCCGCGAACGCTTCCGCCAACGCGTCGCTGGCACGGCAACGCCAAGCACGCCGCCGCTACCGGCGCCGCCGGCTGGCGCGGCGTCCTCTGTTCCTCCGGGGCGCCTGCCATTGGATCAGCGGGATGAGCTGCTGGCCCTGCAACAGAATATCAGCAGCCGGCCGACACCGGCGAATATCTACGACTGCGTGTTGATCGGCGGTCGCGATCGCATCTTCCCGCCATCGGCGCAACGGCGATTCTGGTCGACGACCGCTGCGTCCATCCTCGAATGGCCCGACGCGCCACACTATCCCTTCGCGGCAATTCAGTCTTGGGAGGAGCTCTGGCATCTTGCATGAGGTGGACAAAACTCGGGTGCAGGCGCACTTCAGTCGCAGTTTGAGCACCTACCGCGAGGCCGCACAGGTGCAGGCGGCAATGGCCGATGCGCTCATGGCCGCGCTTGCCGAAGTCACCCCGCGCCGGGATTTTACGCGCATCCTCGAACTGGGCTGCGGCGACGGCCTGCTCAGCGCCCGCATCGAAGAGCAACTGCGCTATGAACAGTTGACTTTGGTGGACATCGTGCCGGCTTGCGCGGCCTACCATAGCCAGCGCCGCAATGCGTCATTCCTGGCTGGCGACATGGAAGATATGGCGCTGCCCGCTGCCGACCTGGTCATGGCTGGCGCCGCGTTGCAGTGGGCTCGCGATCTGCCCGCGTTGCTGCGGCGCATCGGCGGCGCGGTCGCGCCCGACGGCATGTTCGCCTTTAGCTCTTTTGGCCCGGACAATCTCCGCGAAATCAGAGCGCTGACAGGGCGGTCACTGGCTTATCTGAGCATGAGCGAACTGATCACCATGCTGGAAATGGCCGACTTCGCGGTACTATGCGCGCGGGAGCAGCATAGCGTCATGACGTTTTCCACACCGCTGGCCGTGCTGCGGCACCTCCGGGATACCGGCGTCAATGGTGTCAGGACGGAACGACCGTGGACGCGGCAGGCCCTGCGGAATTTCACGGAGCGTTATCAGGAACAGTTCAGCCTGGCCGACGGCCAGTTGCCGTTGACCTACCACCCGCTGTGGATCGTGGCGCAGAAACGCCGCCACGGCGGGGGTGATGGCAGTGATGCGGCGGCCAGCGGTGGCGTCTCGCCAAGCGGTAAGGAGTCATGCGGATGAGCGTCTTTTTTATTAGCGGCATTGACACCGACATTGGCAAGACCGTCGCCGTTGGGGCGATGGCGCGCTATTTGCTGTCGCAAGGGCGGCGGGTCATCACCGTCAAGATGATCCAGACGGGCAACGAGGGCTTTTCCGAAGACCTGCAGAAGCACCGCGCCATGATGGGCGTGGGACTTTTGCCAGAGGATCGCGAGGGCCTGACCGCGCCGCAGATTCTGCCATTTCCGGCGTCGCCGCACCTCGCTGCGAAACTGGCGGGTCGGCCGGTGGACCTCGCCGCCATCAGCAGCGCGGTCGCGACTCTAGCCCAGCGTTACGAGGTGGTGCTCGTCGAGGGCGCCGGCGGCCTGGCAGTGCCCCTGACGGAGGACGTTCTCACGGTGGATTTTGCCGCCGGCCAGCACTGGCCGCTGATCCTGGTGAGCTCGGGACGCCTGGGCAGTCTCAACCACAGCATCCAGGCGATGGAGATGGCCGCAGCGCGCAAACTCAACATCGTCGGCACGGTCTACAACTGGTGTCCACAGGGCGATCCGACCATCTGCGCAGACTCACGCCGCATGATCGGCATTTTCCTGGGCCGCTACGGGCACCGCCAAGCCATCGTCGATCTGCCCGAAATTCGCGATGCGGGCGTGGGCATGGCGCCGGTGATCGATTTTTCACCCATATTCGGAGCAAGCAATGATGGCGACTGATATTGAACGGCTGCTGGCTTTTGACCGGCAGCACTTGTGGCATCCCTACGCGTCAATGACGCAGCCGCCACCGGCGAATCTGGTTGCGGCGGCGTCGGGCACGCGCATACGGTTGCAGGATGGTACGGAGTTGATTGACGCGGTGTCGAGCTGGTGGTGCATGGTGCACGGCCACAATCCGCCAGCGATCATCGCAGCCATCCAGGAGCAAGCCGCGCAATTTGCACAAGTGATGTTCGCGGGTTTCACCCACCGGCCGGCCATTGAGCTGGCCGAGGCGCTGCTGGCGGTCTGCCCGCCGTCGCTCAATCGCGTGTTCTACGCCGACACTGGCTCAATTGCCGTGGAATGCGCGCTGAAAATGGCCGCGCAGTATCAGGTCGCCAAGGGCCGGCCTAAGCGCTGTCGCATGGCGACCATTCGCGGTGGCTACCACGGCGACACCACCGGCGCTATGGCTGTCAGCGAGCCCGCCGGCATGCACGAGATCTTCCACGGCATCATGGTCCAGCATCTCTTCGCGCCACAGCCCCAATGCGAATTCGACCAGCCATGGCGGGACGACGACTTCGCACCCATGGCCGAACTGCTCCGCAAATACCGCGATGAACTCGCCGCCGTGATTGTCGAGCCGATCTTCCAGGGCGGCAACGCCATGCGCTTTTATCACCCCGAGTACTTGCGCAAACTCCGTGAGTTGTGCTCGGAACTGGACATACTGCTCATCCTCGACGAAATCGCCACCGGCTTCGGCCGCACTGGGAAATTTTTTGCGCAGGAGCATGCGGGGATTGTGCCGGACATCATGTGCGTCAGCAAGGCCCTGACGGGCGGCACCATCGCCTTGAGCGCGGTGCTTTGCAGTGGCGAGGTCGCCGACGGCATTTCCTCGGGCACGCCTGGTCAGTTCATGCACGGCCCGACCTACATGGCCAGTCCGTTGGCCTGCGCGGCGGGTTGCGCGGCGTTGCGGCTGTTCAAGAGCTACGACTGGGCGGCGAACGTGCGCGCCATGGACGCGCAGTTGCGGCGTGAGCTGGCGCCTTGCCGCGAGTTGGCCAACGTCAAAGCCGTGCGGGTGCTGGGCGCGACGGGCGTGCTGGAACTGGCGAAGCTGCCGAGTTACGAGCGCGTACAGGAGGTGGTGATGGCCACCGGCGTGTGGATTCGCCCCTTCGATCACTGGCTCTACACCATGCCGCCTTTTATCACGACGCCAGCCGAAATCAGTCGCATCACTGCCGCCATGCGTATGGCGGCAGAATAGGGCCCATCAGGGAAGGAGTTCGCTATGAGCCAAACAGGTTCGAATAGCCACGCAAACGGCGTGGCCGCCGCGCATGTC
>JAQWBY010000299.1 GCA_028706165.1 Lentisphaeria bacterium
GCTTCAGCGCTGAAGAGGCGCGCACCTGCTTCATCTCCGGCTGCTACGAATTCGGCGCGCTGGGTCGTTCCAACGGCACTGGTGCTGGCCATATCAATATGCTCAAGCCGCTGGAATTCGTCTTCAATGACGGCGTCGACCCGCGCAGCGGCCTGGCCTGCGGCAACCAGACCGGGCCGCTCGCTGAGCTGCGCCGCTTCGAGGATTTCTACCAGGCGTACCTCATGCAGCTCGAAGGCATCATTGAGAACATCATCACCTGCGCTACGGACTTTGAAAAGGACCTGCATATCATCAGCCCCGCGCAGGTCTTTTCGGCGACCATCAGCAACAGCCTGGAAACTGGCCGCGATGCCTTCAGCAATGGCTCGGTGCACAACCTCTCGGCCATCCTGCAGGCCGGGCTGGGGACTGCTGTTGACGCGCTGATGGCCGTTAAGGAACTCGTTTACGAAATGAACCTGCTGAGCTTGGATCAGCTGCGCGACGTCCTCGCCAACAACTGGCAGGGGCAGGAAAAACTCCGCCAGCGGGTGCTGCATAGCCGCCGCAAGTACGGCAATGGCATCGCCGAAGTGGACGCTCTTGCGCAGGACATTGCCCGCTTTGTCGGCAACAAGATCAATGGCCGGCCCAATGGCCGCGGCGGCATCTTTCAGGCTTCGGCGCATTCGGCCAAGCAATTCCTCCACATGGGTGAGATGACCAGCGCAACTCCTGACGGGCGTCTGGCAGGCGATGAGATGTCCAAGAACATTTCGCCGACCATGGGGATGGACCGCTCGGGGGTCACCGCTATGATCTCGTCCATCACCAGCATCGACTCAGCGCTCTTCCCCGGCGACTTCCCCCTTGATGTCATGCTCCACCCGACGACTGTCGCCGGCGACGATGGCCTCGCCGCCATGCGCGCGTTGCTCTTCACATACATGCAGCGCAATGGCATCGCCATCCACTTCAACGTCTTCGACGCGTCTGTACTGCGTGATGCCCAGGAACATCCTGACAAATATCAGGGACTGCAAGTGCGTGTCTGCGGCTGGAATGTCCTCTTCAACAACATGGCAAAGAAGGAACAGGACGCCTATATTTTCCGCGCGGAAAATATCCGGGACTGACCCGGCTGCGGCCAATCTTCTATAGCCAGCGTGACCAAAGCCTCCACTAGGTGGGGTATTGTGCTGCCTGGAAGCCATGTGAAGGGATTATTCATGAGCAAGTCTGAGCGTTTTCAGCTGGGTGCTGCGCGCCTGCAGGCCATGGGCAACAACAGCCCCATTGGTTCGCGGCTGTTGGAGGTCTGTCCGGACCTCAACGACTATATTCGCGAGTTTGCCTTTGGCGACGTGCATTCGCGTCCTGGCTTGAGCATGCGTGAGCACGAGCTGGTGATTCTGTCGGCCATAGCCACGCTGGGCTATGCGCCAGTGGAGCTCAAGAGCCACATCAACATGGCCCTGAATGTTGGCGTGACCCGCGCGGAGATTCTTGAGGTCTTCATTCAGCTGGCAGTTTATGCCGGTTTTCCTGCGGCGGTGAACGCGGTCTTTACGGCCAAGGAAGTCTTTGACGAACGCGACCAGCAAGGGCTGGACAAAGACAGCGGGAAGGGCGCTCACTAACATGTTGCAGGCCAATAGATTGGTGATAGGTGGTACGGTTCTTGGCTGTGGCCTGGCGATGGCAGATTCGGCGGGCACCCTGCTGGTGGAACGGGGCATGGTCCTCGGCTACGATTTTAGCACCGCACTGCATGAGCCGGTTTGCCCGGAAGCGACCACGCCCGCCGGCCGCGAACTCGCCGATGCCATGGTCGAATGGGGTCTGCTCCATGACGGCCGCGTGCATTTGCCGCCTGTGGCCGATCTGCTCGCGGCGAGACTCCATGAGCGGAATTGCCGGGTGCTGCTCTATACTGAGGTCTTGAAGATTGAGGCACGCAACGACGGTGGCTGGGCGGTCACGCTGTGGAATCGCGACGGCATGAGCACGGTTGCGGCTGAGCAGATCGTCGATACCACCAGTGAGGGGGTCGGCCATGCGCTTGCTCAGGGCGTGCCATTACGCAAGAGTTTCTGTGGCGCTATGGTGGCGACAGCGGCTGGCGCGCCGGCGCCGGAGTCCAATGAGTCCGAACGTTGGTGCTGCGTGCGCGGAGCATTGCCTGATGAGCTGATCCTCAAGGTCGCGCTGCCGGCGGACGCTGGCTGGCCACAGGCTCGCCAGGCATTGCATGACACCTGGGCGGAACTGCGTGGCCGTGGCCTGGCGCGGTCCTGGCAGCTGGCTGCCGAAGCCGGCGCCATCGCGCACGAGTACATCGCGCCGATCAACCGAGCAGTCGGGCCATCCTGGCGTTGGCGGCCATCGGCGTCCTATGGGTCGCTGATGGCGGCTTACGAAGGGAGGACCGCCTGATGGCTGCAAGATTGCATACACTTTGTGAAAGCCGGCATATCGTGCTGGACGACGTTTTTGCGCCCCAGGATAGTGTCGATCTGGTCGTGGTCGGCCTGGGCACGGCCGGCGCCGATGCACTGATCACGGGTGCGCGACTGGGCCTCCGCTGCCTCGGCGTTGAGCGCCAGCACGGCCCCGGCGGCCTGATGACCCTCGGCTGCGTCTGGGATTACTACTACGGCAGCAGCGGCGGGCGCTGGGAGGAACTCGACCGGCAGGCCATGCTCCTCAGTCGCGTTGGCAATTACACCCAGTGCCAGAAAAATCCTGACGAAGGCCGTTGCATCCCCGGCATCGTCCGTACCGCGGTGCTGGAACAAGCCGCGCTCAAAGCCGGTGCGGAGCTGGCCTACGAGACGACGCCTTGCGGCGTGTGGGTCGATGGCAACAAAGTCTGCGGCCTGCGGCTGCTGCGGCGTGGCGAGCTGCGTGACGTCGCTGCCGCTGTGGTCATTGACGCCTCGGCCGGCGCGGCGGTCCTGCGCCTGGCTGGCGGCACTGTGATCTACGGTCGCGATTGGGATGGTGCACAAATGGCCTTCTCCAAGACCATCGGCGATCTGAACAATGGTCTGGCGCGCGGCTGCTGGGCTTTCTGTGGCTTTCTCAGCGATCCCAGTGCGGAGGAACTCAGCCGCGCCATCCTCGCGGCGTCCACTAAGGGCCCGCTGAAACGCCACTACGGCAAAGGCTCGCGGCTGCTCTACAACGGCGCGGTGTTGGGGCAACGCGAGGAGGGCCACGCGTTGTGCGAGGACATGCTGACTTGGGATGACGCGCTTGCCGGCAAAACTCCGGCCAAGCTGTTGTTCTACACTTTCACGCCGCAAGACCTGACCAACATGAATGGCGATTACGCCTACGAAAGCGACACGATGGTCGATTGGCGGGTACTCTGTGGCATGCAGCGTTACGGGTTCTCTGCGGCGCTGTCCTACGACGCGCTCTTGCCCAAGGGCTTCAACGGCCTGTTGGTGGTTGGCAAAATCATGGGCATGGACCATGATTTGGGCGGCGGTCTGCGCATGGAACGGGACTTCCGCAAAGCCGGCGAAGCCGCTGCCGTGGCTGCTGCCCTGGCAAAAAAGCACGGCGTGGCTCTGCGGGATGTCCCTTATGACGAACTGGCTGCGGAGCTGCGCGCCAGCGGCTGTCTGAATGAAGAATGGCGCTGCGGCATCGCCGATCTGCACGGCACGCGCCGACCCAATGGCGTGCCAACGCCGGCGCAGTTGCCGACGACGGCCGAGGAATACATCGCCGCGCTGAGCCAAGATATCGTTTCCTACCGCTGGCACAATTCCGATGTGCGTTTGCCGGCGGAAGAACGGAGCCCGGCCCTGGCGCTGTGGGCCGCCCGGGAACTGCGCCGGCAGCCTGCAGCGCAGCGCAAGGCCATTTGTGATGGTATTTATGCTGAAATAAGCAAGGACGGTCCTTACGCGGAAAACCTCGCCATTGCGTTGGGCCTTGCGGGTGACGACCGAGCCTGTGCGCAGCTACGGCGGTCAGTTGCATCGCCGCGGCCGGTGCCGGCGGGGGCCTACCCCAATCGCCACAAAGCACTATGCCTGCTAGGGCGCCTGGGCGACCGAGACGCCGTGCCACTGCTGCTGGCGCTGGTGGAGGACTACGCAGAGGCTTTCTGTGCCGACCTTGCAGACGACGGGCCGTATGCGCGTGCAAATCACGTCAACAACGCGCTGTCCTACGCGCTCTTCGCGTTGGCGGCCATCAACGACCGCCATCACCTGGCGGGGCTGGCGGAGCGCTTGCGGCAGTGGTCGCAGCGGCCCTTCGTCCTCCCCTGCGGACTCAATGGTGACGACCGTGCGCCCATGCTCCGGGACATCGTCCGCCGCCGTTTTGCATGATCGCCTGCGGCGGACAAGAGGGGTTGCTATCCGCAGAAGCCGCAGATTTTTGGTTCTCAGCAAACAAAATAATCTGCGTTTATCTGCGTAAGCTGCGGATAGGTATTCCCATTTCTTGTGTCATCACACCATATCGGCGCGTCGGCGCAGCCACCATTCGAGGCAGAATAGTGCGATGAGTGTGGCCAGTGCGAGCCAGTGGTTCCAGATTGGGTATTCGCTGGATGATTCGATTTCGCGGGGGCTGCGGTCGAGTTTGGCGAAGAGGTCTTGTTGTTCGGCCCATGGTGCATAGCTGCCATTGCTCATGCTGGCGAGGCGCTGGAGGAGACCGCGATTGGCGGGCTGCCCGGTGCGTTCGTGTTCGGGGAAGCGGGCGAGGAAGACGGTGCCGGCGTCCTGGGTGCCGTCGGGGCTGGTGACCGTGACGCGGTAGGGGCCGACTTCGTCGGGCACGAATTCGCAGCGGAAGCCATCGCTGGGCTGACTGAGGCCGACGTCGCCTTCCAGACGTGCTGCTGCCATGGGGATGGCCAGCTCTTTGCCAGCGGGGGTGCGGATACGGCAGGTCACGCTGTTGACGCCGCTTTGCTTGAGGCCACTAAGGCCGATGACCACGCGGGCACGGAGATCGACTTCGCCATCGGCGAGGAGGATTTGCATGAGGCCGCTAT
>JAQWBY010000027.1 GCA_028706165.1 Lentisphaeria bacterium
ACGCCCCGGCAGTGCATGCGGAATTGCGGCTTGCCGACTTCGCCCAGCCAGGTGAGCAGGTGCGTCCAAAAGACCTGGTGCAGCTCATCGCGGCTGTTGTCGCCCAGATGCCAGCGCCAGGTGCTTTCCACGGCCATGGTCGCTGCGCGGCCGGCGCCATAGCCCTGCGCTGCCAGAGCCGGCATGCTTTGCGTGGCGTAGGGTAGGGCCAAGGCCACGCGTGCGGCGCGCTTCAAGTCGCCGGCGACCCACAGAGGCGTGTTATGCGGCAGCCACAGCCCGCGGCCCGTGCGCAGGATGCCGGCAAAATCGCGGTTGAAGACAAAATCCGGATTGGGCTCCAGACGCAACGCCGGCACCACCACGCGCCCACCGGGCAGATGCTGCGGGATGATCGCCGCCAGCGCCGGCGGCAGCAGGTCCAGCGGTCCGCGCAGGAGCAGCCCGCCGCCCTTGTTGGCCACGAAGGACTCCAGCGCTGTGACGCCCTCGGCGCTGATGGCCGACGCGGCGCGCGCATCCAGTATCACCGCGTGGAAATCCCGGTAGAACGCCGCTTTGTCGGGGAAGGCCGGGGTTTCTTTGCGCTGTTCGTCGTCAAGCCCCGAGTGATAAAAAGATCCCGGGCCCATCTGGATGATGGCCGAGAAGCGCAGTTGCTCGTTGTTTTCCGCCAGCAGGCGCAGGAAGCGCCATTCCCAGTCAAGACCGCCGCCGAGGTAGAGCACGCGTAGGGTCGGCGGTTCCTGCACCTCGACGCCGATGAAGTCGAGATCGTTGTCGGGCCGGCTGTCGCCGGGCGTTGGCTGCAAGCGCAGCGCGTAGGTATGGAAGCCGGCGTTGCTGGCGCTGAGGGTCAGCGCGGTGTCCACGCTGGCATTGGCGGGCACGGCGATAGTTTTTTCAGCCAGGACCATGCCGCGATCGGCCGCCGTGATCACGACGGTTTTGGCTTCGGGGAAGTGGTTGGTGACTGTGGCGTTGACGGCGAAGGACTGATCGCGCTGCACGCGAAGGCCGTCCTGCCGGGTACTGATGCTCAGGTCCCAAGGCGCGCGTGCACTGCCGAAGCCCACGCAGGAAATGGGTATGCCCCTGGCGCGATAGCGCTTGACCACTTCCATCGGCGGCTCGCCGCTGTTGCTGCGGCCATCGGAAAGCAGGACCACGGCGCCGAGGGCCAGGCCTTTTTCGGCATCGCTGAGCAACTGCTGCAGGGTATTGCCCAGGGCTGTACGGCCAGGAAGGGTTTCCAGCAGGGGCTGACCGTCAGCGAAAGCCATGGCGTGGGTATCTTCGGCGAAACCGTAGTATTCCAACCGACCCTGGCTGGTCAACGTGTCGAGTGCGGGCGGCCGCGCGGCGAGGACCTCGCCGAGGGCGTCACTGCGGGCCTGCGCCGCACCACCGTCGCGCGTTTCCATGCTCAGGGACTGATCCGCGAGGACCACGCAGCGGAAGGACCCCGCTTCCGGTGTGCGCAGCACCCGCATCGGCTGCATGAGCAGGAGCGCCGCCGCCAGCAGGGCGACGAGCCCGCAGACCAGCATGAACAGCCGGTACGAGCGGCCGATCTTGTCGCTGAACTGCCGATAGGACCAGGCCGTGATGGCGATCATGGCCAGCAGCCATAGCGCGATCAACCACCAGGGCATGGCTGGTTCCCAATGTGATATCATGTCGTCCTGACCTTGAACTGCATTCGTCTCATCTCTTTCAGCGCTGCGGCCGGCTGCGCCCTATTCACGTCCCAGGCTCTTGAAGTATTCCTCGACCAGCCGCTGGTACTTGGCCGGCGGGGGACTGACCTGCCGGCGGATGGACAACTTGCGCTCCACCAGCAGCTTCTCCAAATGCTGCGCCAGCACGGCCGCAGCCGCGCGGAAGCGCTCAATGGTTTCGGCGCCGGCGGCGCTGGGCGAGGCGTCGCCCGTCGGCAGGCGCAGATCGTCGCTAAGCTGCTGCAGACGCGGGTCTTTACTGGCGTCGGCGAGCTGCTGCAGCATATCGGCGGCGCTCTGCCGGGCCTTGTCGATCTGTTGATTGGCGCGCTGCTGATTTTGGTCCTGCATGGCCTGGCTGACCTTCTCGGCCTGTTCGCCGAGCTGTTGCAGGGCTTCGCGCAGGTCATTCTCGCCGATTGGCGGCAGCTGCGCTGACGCGTTTTGCAGGTCCATGGCTAGCGCCTGCAGATAATTGGCAGCATCGACCTGGTCTTTGCGGGCGCGCTCGTAGCGTTTGTAGAGCAGCGCGTTGATGGCTCGCTGCTGATGCGCGGGCAGCTCGCGCTGCCGGCTCTGTTCGGCGGCGGCCCGCAGGGCCTTGGCGGCTTCGGGATAATCGTCCTGCAGGCCTTCGGCGGCTTGGCTGATCGTCTGCATGAGCTCGTCGCTCTGCTGTTTGAGCTCGGCCTGGTGTTCGCGCATGTTCTTGGCAGTCGCGTCGTCTGGTGGCTGGGCGGCCGCGGCGGCCTCGGCCGACGCCTGTGCGGCCTGCTGCTGCTGCTGCGAGAGCTGGTCGGCCTGCTGAGCGATCTGGGCGATTTGGTTGGCCGAGGCGTTGCGCAGGGCGTCTTCCAAAGCGCGGAGGGCGCTGACCAGCGCTGCGAGGGAGCGCGTGCCGTGGATACCGCCGGTGCGCAGGTCGTCGCGGCCGAAGGCCTGTTGGCCATTGTCCATCTCGCGGGCGGCGCGATTGAGGGCCTCGGCGGCGTCCTTACCTTCGGGCATGGCCTGCATGTCGCGGCGCAGGTCGCCGGTGTCATCGTGAAGCGTGCCCTGCTTGCCGGCTAAGGCGGGTGCAGATGCGTCGGCGCGGCTGCTTTCGCGATTGATCTCTTCCTGCCGTCCGATCAGCCGCTGCAGCGCCTCGCGCTGTTTTTTCATGCGGTCGATCTTGGCCTGCTGGCTTTGGGCCTGCTGCTGTTGTTGTTGGCTGTCCTGTGGTTGTTCCTGTTCTTCGCTTTCGCTTTCGCCCTGCTCTTTGCCGCTATTGGCTTTTTTGCTGCGCATGGCATTTTTGACCATTTCATTTTCGATCTGGGTCAGCGCGGCCAACGCGCGTTCCTGCGGGGCGATGCCTTCTTCCAGGAGGGCGCGTTCGACCATCTTGACGGCTTCGAGCAGTTCCTGCGAGGCGCGGTCGAAGAGCGTTGTGAAGGGCTCGCCCATCATGCCCTGAGCTTCCTCCTGCATGTCGTGGAAGCGGCTGCGGACGTCCAGTTCGAGCTGTTTGAGATCGCGCAGGAGCTCGTTGCCGCTGCGCGCGCGCTCGGCGTCAATCTGCTGCATGGCGTCCCACGTCAGGCGCAATAGTCGCTTGGCTTCTGCCAGCAGGTCCGAGATATCGCCCTTCTGCTCCTGGCCGTCGCTGCCTTCGCCGTCGACAGTATCGGGCTCCGGCCGCACCACGACGAAGAATATCTCCGTGCGCGCGGTCTGGGGGGCGGGCTGGCGGTTGTCAGCCACGACGACATAGCAGCTGAGGAGATCGCCATCCTTGAGGCCCTCGGCCGGCAGATCCCACAACTCGGAATAATGCCATTCGAGCTCGGCAGGTGCGGTGCCGGTGCCGGGTGCAGGTGCTTGCCGGAGCGGCAGTTGGCGGCGTTCGCCGCCATTGACGGTGTAATGGAGGGTGAGCTGGGACAGGCCGAAATCGTCACCGGCGAAAAGCTCTAGCCGCAAGGAATCGCCGGGCTTGACCTGCGAGTCGAGTGCTGGCTGGCGCAGCTCGACAATCGGTGGCAGGTCGGGCTCGGCGGTGACCGTGAATGGCGCTTCGTGGCCTTCGCGGTCAGCAGCGTCCGTGAGGACGATCTGGCAGAGCGTGGTTTCGCGGATGACGTGGGCGATGTCCCACCAACCGGCATCGCCATCGCCAGCGCTGGCGACAGCGTTGAGCGGCAGGCGTTGCTCGCCGACGTGGAGTTGGGCCTGGCAGCCGTCGGGAATGCGCACCCGCAGGTGCAGGGTCTCGCCGCTGACCACCTTGAGATCCTGGAACGCGTCGTATTTCTGCGCGGGGCGGCTGGTGTAGGGCAGGGGCTGTGTCGCAAGCGCTACTTCCAGGCAGCGTGGTGGCTCAAAGACCACCAGGCGGTACCAGCGGCTGCGCAGTGCCGCCGTGCCGACGCGGTAGTGGACGTCGCGGGTGAGATCGTAGAAGGTGAACAGCATGTGGCCATCCGCGGCCGCAGTCATGGGGCTGCGGTAGAGTTCGCCGTTGTCGCCTTCGCGGTAGTCGATCCACGCGTTCTTGTCCCAGCGCAGGACGTCGGCTTGCACAGCGGCATCGCTGTGCGTGGGCAGCTCGTAGTCCCCTGGCCGCACCAGCAGACCGCTGCCGGCACCGCGCAGGAAATCACCGAGGCCGTAACGGGCTTTTTGCACCACCCGGCTATTGCCGGCGATGGTTAGCAGCAGGAGCACAGCGACAAATTGCGCCAGCAACCGCGGCAACTGTAGATGCCGCCGGCGAAAATCGCTCCAGAAGAGCTCGTCAGTCGCGAAACGCCCCTGCATGTCCGCCAACAAATCGCTTTCGATGCCCCGCAAGGGCCGTTCTGCGCTTTCGAGGCCGACCGCGCAGACAAAGGCGTCCATGAGCTCGGGATGCTCGGCCTCCACCGCCAGCGCTAGCTGGTAACAGGTCGGGAGGCGCAGCACCGCGCGAACATGGCCGACGGCCAGCGCCAGCATTGTCGCCGTGAGCGCCAACACCATCGTTAGCGCCGCCAGGCCCTCAGTCAAACCGATCTGCCAGTCGCCCAAGGCCAGCAACAGAGCCACCACCGCTAGGCCGCCAAAGGACCAGAGGACATTGCCAATAACCGCCCGCCACAATAACGCCCGACGCAGTGCGGTCAAACGCGGGCTTATTTTCTGGCTGGGGGTCGGTGAACTCATAGATCGGTCGCTATCCAAGGGGGCTCGTGTAAGCATCGCCGCCAATACGTCAATTGGTCGGCCGCAAAAGGCCTAATATAGCCCGACAGCGGGCCCGACTGGGGCTTGGGTGCAGGATTTTTGCGATAAGCACCCGGAGAGGGAGAGGGAGAGGGGGGGATGGGTGGAGGAGGGAGGATGGAGGATGGGACGTATAGGACGTATGGGACGTATGGGACGTATGGGTAGGGGACGAATGGGACGAATGGGACGTATGGGTAGGGGACGTATAGGACGGATAAATAGGACCATGGGACGGATCTGTCCGCGAGACAAACCGCGGCAGTTTGTCCAGGGTGTTGCCTGGCCTACAGGTCGCTGATGAACACATCTTTGATCTGGACCAAGGCGCTATTGTCCACTTCGACAGCGAAGTTGCAGCTCTGGATAGGCGGGTTGAGGTGGGCGACGCCGGCGATCTTGCCGTCGAGAAAGAGCACTAGGCGGTTATATTCCAGGCGGAAATCGCAGGCGAGCCACTCCATGGCTTTGCGCTCCGGCAAAAAACCAATCGGCATATTCTGGCGATCGCTGGCTGCCCGGTACAGGCTGCGCCACGTTGCGTTACGCTTCCAGGTGAGCCGGCAACGTTCCCCACTCAGATCGTAGAGGTAGCAGGAGACCTTGCCTGTTGAGGGCAGGCGTATTTTGATATGCAGGGACTGGCCGTTGATCAGCGCCTGCCGCAGTTCCAGGGGCTTGTGGCTCATCATGCCCGTCAAGACCGCCGTGTCGCTCTCAGCGTCGCGCTGCTGGCAGGACCAGTCGCTGCGGTTGCCGTTCCAAAAATACAGGGACGATGCCAGCGATATCGGCTTGGCCTCAAAATAGCGGCGGCGGATGTGCTTTTCGGCGGGATAGAGCCCCGCCAGACATACCAGCAGGCCCATCCCGATGCTCACCGACCGCCACAGATTCAACTTGCGCTTCTCGACACTGTTGATGCGCAGGTACTCGATATCGAAGGCCGACAGCACCCTCTCCAGATCCAGCATCAGGTCGTGGTAGCTGTTATAGCGCTCGTCTGGCTCCGCACGGCCCATCTTGTGCAGAATTTGCGCGAAGGCGCCGGATATCTTCGCGCCCGCCAGCCGCGGATCGGGAATGTCATGCTGAATTTTGCACTCAATCAGCTTCGCGCGATCTTTTTCCAAAAACGGCGGTGATTGGGTGAGGAGGAAGTACGCCGTGGAAGCCAGAGAGTAGATGTCGGCTCGGAAATCGACATTTTCCCAGGCATAGACCTGCTCTGGCGCCATGTAGGTCGGGCTGCCCAGCACACTATTGCCATTGGCATTGGCATTGGCATTGGCATCGCCATCGCCATTGCCATCGCTGGCTGCCGCCGGGTTGTTTTTGTCAACTGCTTTGGCCAAGGCCGTCCTATGCTGCGAGATGCCGAAATCACAGATAGTCACCCGGGTCTGCGTGTCGGCAAAGACCTCGGCATAAGTACGTGGCGGGTGCGGCTTGTCCCAGAACAGCATCAAATTGTCCGGCTTGAGATCGCGATGGGTGAAGCCCTTGGCGTGAATGTAGGACAGGCCCTTGACCACGTCGAGCATGATCCGCGCCACCACCGGCTCGGGTAAATTGCCGAGACGCAGGACCAGATCACGCACTGTGAGCTGGCCGGGGATGTACTCCATGATCAAGAAGACGCCCTGGTCCGTTGTCATGATGTCATGGCAGCCCACGACATTGGGGTGGTTCAGGGCCGCCAGCGTCACGGCTTCGCGCTGGAGTTTCTCCACAAACTCCGGATTGGCCGCCACGGCCTTGTTGAGCATTTTGACGGCGACCAGGCGATCGAGGCGCTTCTGCTTGGCCAGGAATACCGCGCCCATGCCGCCGCGGCCAAGGCGGGAGATCATCTGGCAATCCGGCAAGGTCAGCTGCTCTTCGTCGCCGGTTAAAGCTTTGCCGGGCACAATGCAGCCCTGATCGTCATACGATATGACATCAGTCTGATCTCGGACTATCGCCGTCTCTCCAGCGGCAGGCTGAGTTTGGGCTGCTATATCCATGTCGTCATTTCAGGTTCGCCATTGCATGATGTTCTCCCCCCACCCCGGCGGCTGATAAACACGTCGGAACGTAGCTAATTTTACCCTAATGTCACGCAAAAAACAAGCGCATTGGGAGCAAATAGGACTTATATTCGACACTCAGTGACTGGTTCGGGGCTTCCAGCGACGCACGCTTCGTCATCGGCGGCCTCATCACACTTGGTTATTTCAATCACCCCAACCACAAGCCAGGACAGTAGACATGCCCCAGAAGAAAATCATCACCATCGTCGGCGCCGGCATGATGGGCTCGGCCATGGCCACACCCGCTCGGGACAACGGCCACGCCGTCCGTCTTGTCGGTACGCCCCTGGACGACCACATCATCAGCCGCGCCCGGTATGACGGCTATCACCCGACACTGAAAGAGCAGCTGCCGGGCGGCATCGAGTTTTACACTGTCGCCGATTTGGCCACCGCCATGGCTGGCGCGGACTTGGTCATCGGCGGCGTCAGCAGCTTTGGTGTCGACTGGTTCAGCGAGCAAGTCCTGCCCTTGCTGCAGCCGGGGCAGAATGTGCTTTCGGTCACCAAGGGCCTGCAGGATTACCCCGACGGCCGGTTGCGGCCCTTCCCCGAGCTGCTCGCCGAACGTCTGCCGGCGGCCCTGCGCGGCCGCATCAGCTTCAGCGCCATCGGCGGCCCCTGCACCAGCTATGAGCTGGCCCGGCGCCGGCAAACCATGGTGTACTTTTGCGGTACCGACGCCACAGCGGTCGCGACCGCCAGGGACCTGCTGGCGACGGCGTATTATCACATCACGCCGACGGCTGATGTGCTTGGCCTGGAATGCTGCGTGGCGATGAAGAACGCCTACGCGTTGGGCGTGTCCATGGCCATTGGCCTCTGGGGTGGTGCCGATGAACGCCAGGGCTTCAACCCCCAGGCCGCGCTTTTTGGCCAGAGTTGCCGGGAAGTCACTCGCCTCATCCGCCATCTCGGGGCCGATACTGATCTAGTCGCGAACATCCCCTTCGCCGGTGATCTCTACGTGACCATCTTCGGCGGCCGTACGCGCCGGCTGGGCACGCTCCTTGGCCAGGGCAAAAGCATGGCCGAAGCTGAAGCCATGCTGTCGGGCATCACCCTGGAATCCGTCGCCATCACCCGCCGCGTGGTTGCGGCTTTGCGGGCCCTGGCCGCCGCAGGCAAAGTCCAACTCGCGGACTACCCGCTGCTTATGCATATTGACGACGTCATCAACGATAGGCGCCCCGCTGCCCTGCCATGGGACGCACTACGCTGAAACGCCGCTTTCGCCGTCACGCCTAGCCCCTCACCTAGCCAAAACCGACAACTGAAAGGATCGACCGTCATGACTATTCGTCTACTGACAATCGCTCTACTAGCCAGCGCGGCCTGCATGGCCCAGGAATTCTTCTTCCGCAGCAACTTCGGCCCCGCCGAATTGGCCCAGTGGAAACTCCCCAGTGGTGCTGAAATCGTGCAAACTGAACAAGGCCCCGCCCTGAAAGTCACGGTCACCACCCGCCGCAATGGCGATGGCGACCGCGCGACCATGGCGTTTCCCTTCGACCAATATGCCGGCAAGACCATCCGTATGCATTGTCGCGTCAAATACGAGGATGTCACTAAGCCCGCGCAAAGCTATAACGGCACCAAATTCATGATGGTCTACAAAACGAAATCCGGCCAGAGCCGCTGGCTCCACGGCTCGGGAGCCTGGGGCAGCAAGGATTGGCATGATATCACCTACTCCGGCACTATCGACGACGACGCGCTGCCCGGCACCATTGAACTCGGCCTCCAGGACTGCACCGGCAGCATCTGGTTTCAGGACCTCCGCATGCGCTTGATTGATCCGGCAAAAGTCTTCCCTCGCATCGCCCCCGAAGACTACCTGCCTGTCTATACCGACCGCGTCCGCAAAGAACCACAGCGCCGCGGCGTGATGTCGCCGTCCGTCTTCCGGGAGAACATCACCATCGAGAAGGACCTGCCCGACTTGGCGTCCTGGGGCGCCACGCTCATCCGCTGGCAACTCATCCGCAACTGGGGCGCCAGAAACAGCGACCAGGACCCCGCAGAGTACCTCGAATGGGTCCGCAAACGCGTGCCCGAAGTTATACAGGTCCTGGACCGTTGCCAGGAACTCGGCATGAAAGTCGTCCTTGATCTCCATGTGCCACCAGGCGGCCGTCGCGAGGGCGGCTGGATGACGATGTTCGAAAATCAGGTTTTTGCCGACGCCTTTGCCGAGGCGTGGCGCATTCTCGCCAAGGGCGTCAAGGGCCACCCGGCGCTCTTCGGCTACGACCTGATCAATGAGCCCTGCCAGCCCAACGACGTCGTCCTCATCGACTACCTCACCCTGCAGTACAACGTGGCCAAAATCGTTCGAGGAATTGACCCCGTGACGCCGATCATCATTGAGTCCAACAACTGGTCCAGCGCACCGAGCTTCCGCTATCTCACGCCCCTGCCGCTGAACGACATCATCTATCAGGCGCACATGTACCACCCCGGTGGCTTCACCCACCAGGGCGTCCATGGCTCCCCCATTGGCGCAATTTATCCCGACCCCGCTAAGAAATGGGACAAGGATGAACTGCGCCGGCACCTGCAGCCCGTGCGTGACTTCCAGCTCAAGTACAACGCCCGCATCTACATCGGCGAATTCTCCGCCATCCGCTGGGCCGTCGGTGCCGCGCAGTATCTCCAAGACTGTATTGACATCTTCGAGGAATACGGCTGGGACTGGAGCTACCACGCCTACCGCGAATGGTCCGGCTGGAGTGTCGAGCATGGCAGCGATCCCAAAGACGAAAAGCCCGCAGCCAGTGACACCGATCGCAAAAAGGTGCTTCTTGAGGCCTTCAAACGCAATCAGCGCTGAAGAACCGCATTTACGCCCGTGGGTGGAATTGACGATGGGCGCCGGCGACGCGCTCCTTGTCAGTGTGGGTGTAAATCTGCGTGGTGGCGATGCTGGCGTGGCCGAGCATTTCCTGAATGACGCGCAGGTCGGCGCCGTTGCTGAGGAGGTGCGTGGCAAAGGAATGCCGCAGCGCGTGGGGATAGATGTTCTTACGAATGCCCGCCCGCACGGCGGCGTCCTTGACGATCATCCACAGCCGTGCCCGGGTCAGCGGCCGGCCGTTATGCGAGAGAAATAGCGTCAGGCCGGCGCCGCTGTGGTCCAGCAGCGGCCGGGATTTCTCAACGTAGGTACTCATGGCGTCCCAGGCGCTTTTACCAAAGGGCACGACCCGTTCTTTGTTGCCCTTGCCGATCACCCGCAGAATGCCCTCGCGGAAATTGACGCCGTCCAGGCGCAGGGTGACCATCTCCGACGCCCGCAGACCTGATGCATATAAGAGCTCCAGCAGGGCGCGATTGCGCAGCTCCAGCGGCTCTTTGCCAGCGAAGGCCCGCAGCAGCGCGTCGACTTCCGCCACGGTGAGGAAATCCGGTACCAGCCGCCACAGCCGCGGACTCTCCATGATCTCAGTGACATCCGCGTGCAACAGACCCTCTTGCACCAGAAAGCGAAAAAAGACCTTGATGGCCACCAGCCGCCGCGCGATCGTCGCTGCCTCCAGGCCATGTTGTTGGCTGGCTTCGAGGAAATCCAAGATGTCGTCCCGCGTCACCGCCGCGGCGTCGTTGATGCCGGCGGCGTCCAGAGCGTCAAAAAAGACAGCGAGGTCGCTGGCGTAAGCCGTGGCGGTATTTTTTGCCAGGCCGCGTTCGAGACAAAGATGACCGATGAAATCCGACAGGTGTTCGCGCATGCATGCCTTCCGCCACGGCAGGAAAAGATCCAGGTGCCGTTGTTGTGTCTGGTGTTTGCTATCATTATATTGCCAGTTTGCGAGTTTGTCTGCCAGGATGTACTAGTAAGCCATCGTCTCTCAGCGGGGCAACCGGCGCTGTCGTCGGTCGTGCCGCCGCCGTAACTCGTTGCTGGACGAGGCTCGCCGTACACGTCAGTCAAACAGCCATGCCGGAGTCGTTGTATGTAACGCGCCACTTCTCCGCCGGCTGTTCAGGAAATGCCCAACACCATGCTGGTCCCGATCACCATCTTTTTGCTCATCGTGTTTGCGGCCGGGCAAACCCTGTGGTTTCTACACCTGCTGCGGCAGTTGCGGCAACAACTGCAGCGGAGCAAAATGCATGACGAGGCGCACCGGCGCTTTATCAACCAGTTCATTCACAAGCTGGCCACTGCCACCGAAGTCGCCGAAGCCATGAGCATCGTCGTCAGCCAGGTCTGCGAGGACCTCGGGGCCGAGTCGGTCGGTATCTTCGTGCCGCTGGAGGGTACGGCCAACGCCGTCCTCCAAGGCAGCGCCTGCACGGGCTTTTTCCCCGTCTTCACGGTCAAACCGTCGTTGCTCAATGTCAAAGTCCATGAAAACGCCCGTTACCGCGCTGCCTATTTCCACGCCGAGCAACTGCGGGCCGGTGATGGCCCGCTTGGCCAGATCGCCATCAGCCGCGAGCCGCTGCTGTGGAACAGCGATCCGCGCCGCAACAAGGATTCAGCCCAGCTCTTTCCCGGCGAAGTGCGAAATATCATGGCCTTGCCGCTGATGGTCGAGCAGCATTTTGTCGGTATCATCTGTGCGGTAAATCGCCGGCGCGGCGAACTCAAGCCGTTTACCGAGGAGGATCTGAGCTCCTTCCAGGAATTGTCCTCGCAGCCGGCCTTGGCCTGCAGTCTGGTGGTGGTCTATGCCGATCGGCAACGGCAGGATCGCATCCGCCGCGAGGTGGAATTCTGCGGGACCATGCAGAGTTCCATGCTGCCGCAGGTGCCTCTGACTTGGTCGGACTTGTCTTTCAGCGTCTATTACCGCGCGGCTTTCGAGGTCAGCGGTGATTCCTACGACTTTATTCCCATTGATGACGACCGGCTGCTGATCGTGGTCGCTGATGCGGCAGGGAAGGGCATGCCGGCCTGCCTGATGTCGTCCATGTCACACAGTTTCATCCGGGGGACCATCAGCCACTACACGACCTTGAACGAGTTCATGCTGAACCTCAATCACTTGATTTATAACAATTCGGACGATGCGCACTTTATCACCATGAATGTCCTGCTCATCGATCGGCGGGATTACAGCTGTGAATTCGGTTGCGCCGGCCATACGCCCCTGCTGCTGCGTCAGGGCGACGGCAGCTGCAGGGCATTGAAACCAGAAGGGCCGGCTCTCGGTATGTGGCCCAATGAGTTCCTGGACGATTTCGAAACCGTGACTTTCACCTTGGAACCGGGCATGGCTCTTTGTCTGTTCTCCGACGGCTTCCCGGAGGCTCTCAATAAAAATCACGAAGAGTTCGGCCTGAAACAACTCCAGATGCTGTGGCAGGACGCGCCAATGCTCCCCGCCGACGCTGTCAAGCACGTGGTCGATACCGTCCGCCAATACCGCGGTGATGAACCGCAGTCCGACGACCAAACGCTCTTCGTGATCAGCCGAACCGCTGCCGTCAGTACCAGTTAACAGCCGCCACGAGCGGGCCGGCCGCCGTCCGCCAATACCGCCTCGAATTCCCGCCCCGCCTCGCCTCAGTTTTGCGCTAATCAAGGAGTCCATCACCGCATGCTGCTGATCTACAACATCGTCTTTCCCATCATTTTCCTCTGTTACCTGCCCTTTTATATCGTGCATCTGCGCCGGCGCGGCGGTCTCAGCGCCGATTACTGGCAGCGCTTCGGCTTCTTCAGCAAGGACCGCGCCGCTGCCCTAAAAGCCCTGGACAACGCAGTGTGGATACACGCCGTCAGCGTCGGCGAAACCGTCGCCGCGCTCACTTTCATCCGCCGCTGGCGCGAACGCCGGCCCAACGAGCCGATGGTCTTCTCCTGCGGCACGTCCACCGCTTTTGCCACCGCCGCCAAGAAACTCCCCCCGGGCGTCGAGCTCATTTATTGCCCAATGGACTTCTTCTGGGCAGTGCGCCGGGCGCTGGGGCTGATCAGACCGCGCTTGCTGGTGATCTTCGAAGTGGAGATCTGGCCGAATCTCATCCTCATGGCCAAAAAACGCGGCGCGCAAATCGTGCTCGTCAATGGCCGCATGTCGGATAAATCCAGCCAGGGCTATGCGCGCTGGCGGGGCATTTTCAAGCCGATCTTCGACGCCTTCGCGGCCATCTGCGTGCAGACGCCCAGCGACGGCGAACGCATCGCCCGAGTCATCGGCCAGGACAGCCGCATCCACGTCTGCGACACCATGAAATTTGACCAGGTGCCTGACGTCGTCAACCGCGATCTGCACCCGCTCTTCGACCAGTGCTTCGGCGCTGGCGAGCGCGTGGTCTTCACGGCCGGCAGCACCCACAGCGGCGAGGAAGAGCTCGTCTGCCGCGCCTACAAAGCCCTCCGTCAGGACTTCCCGCAGCTGCGGCTCGTGCTGGTGCCGCGCCATCACGAACGCAGCAACGAGGTGGAAGAGGTCCTGCGCGCCGAGCAGCTCAGCTGGCGCCTGCTGCAGCCGTCGGCCGACAGCAACGCCGCCGCCGGCCCCGTCGATGTGCTCGTGGTCAATACCACCGGCGAGCTGATGAATTTTTATGGCGCGTCGGATATCGCTTACGTGGGCAAGAGCCTCGCCGGCCAGACCGGCGGCCATAACATCATTGAGCCGGCTATCTTCGGCAAGGCCATCCTCCACGGCGCCCACATGGAAAATTTCCGCGCCGTCGCCGCGCTTTTCCAGGAACACCACGCCGCCATTGAGGTGCAGCAGGACGAGGATTTCGCGCCCGCCCTGCGCCGGCTGCTGGCCCATCCCGCCGAACGCGCGGCTCTCGGCAGTGCGGCCCGGAAGCTCGTCGACCGCTATCGCGGCGCCATCGACCGCACTCTCGATCAAATCGCGGCGATCTGCCCGCCGTTGTCGCCACTGAAATAACCGCCTCGCACAGCCGATGTCTTTGCGCGTTGGCTGCTACACGAACAAGGACTTCATTCTCATGTGCACCCAGTCCGCCCCCAGCGCTATCGCGGGCCTCATGGCTTATCTTGACGCGAGCCCGACGGCCTATCATGCCACCGCCAATGCCCGCGCCCGCCTGGAACAGGCCGGCTTCACCGCTCTCGACGAAGGCGCCGCGTGGTCGCCGCAGGCGGGCTGCGGCTATTTTGTTGAGCGCAATCAGTCGGCATTGATCGCCTTTCGCGTCGGCACTGGCAGTTTGGCGGCGGACGGCTTCCGCCTCGTTGCCGCGCACACCGACAGCCCGGCGCCGAAGCTCAAATGGCGTGGCGCGGCGGAACGCTCCGGGGTATTGCGCATACCGGTGGAAAGCTACGGCGGCATGCTGCAAAGCACGTGGTTTGATCGGCCGCTGGCCATTGCCGGCCGCATCGCGTTAAAGGCCGCGGATGGTGGCATCCGCTGGCAGCTGGTCTTGTCGTCCCGGCCGTTGGCAATTATTCCCAGCCTGGCCATCCATCTCAATCGCGACGTCAATCAGGGCGCCGCCATCAATGTCCAGCAGCACCTGGCGGCGCTCGGCGGTGCCTGCAGCTTCGCGGACATCCTCAAGGAGCTCTGCGGGGCGACGCCGGCCGAGCTGCTCGATGCCGATCTTTTTCTGGCCGACTGCCAGCCCGCTACGCTCTGCGGCGTCAACCAGGACATTATCAGCGCGTCGCGCCTGGACAATCTCTGCTCCTGCCAGGCCGCGCTGGACGCGCTGATTGCCGCACCGTCAGCGGCCGCCACGCCCGTCATTTTCCTGGCGGACAACGAGGAAGTCGGCAGCGAAACCGCGCAAGGCGCGGCATCGGCCTTCTGGCGGGACACTCTGGAGCGGCTCTGCCTCACGCAGAGCAATGGTGATCGCGAAACGATTTTCCGCGCCTTGAGCCGGTCCTTCCTGCTTTCATTGGACGCCGCGCACGCCGTCCACCCGAATTACGAAGAGAAGCACGACCCGGCCTATGCGCCGGTGCTCAATCGCGGTGTCGTCATCAAGAACAACGCGTCATTCCGCTACAGCAGTACCGCTGTCAGTTCGGCGCTGTTCCGGCAACTCTGCCGCGACCAGGGTATCGCCCACCAGGACTTCATCAACCGCTCGGACCAGCCTTGCGGCAGCACTGTCGGACCAACCTGCGCCGCGCGCCTAGGCGTCAAGGCCGTCGACGTCGGCATTCCCCTCTGGGCTATGCATAGCAGCCGTGAAAGCGCCGGCGTCAAGGACCAGCAGGCATTGACAGAAGCCGTCGCCGCGATATTCGCAATGCCCTGAACACACCCTGCCGGTGATTGGTCTGGGTTTCTGTTTTCGCTCGCGGACGGATCGGACGGATCAGACGGATCCGACGGATCCGACGACTTGATCGGTCCGATCCGTCTGATCCGTCTGATGATCGGTCCGATCGGTCCGATGATCCGTTCGATCCACGACGAAAACCGCTCTTTGCCCCGTCAGGGCAGGAAGATATAGCCGGGGATATCGTCGAGGCTCTTTTTTGGTTGTTGCCTGGCCCATGCGGGTGGCGGTCGCCAATTTTTCGGCAAGAGCGCGCCGTAGGCGGCCGCGGCGGGCGCGATGGTTTCCCACACCGTGTATTCATTTTGGGCGACGGCGCGGCTTTCGAGATTGGCAAAGCGCCGCCAAATGGGCATCTGCTTTTGCAGGATGGCAAAGCACTCGGCGCGATTCAGGCTGCGGCCCTGCGACCACGAATCCGGCAGTAGCGTGAGTTTGACGCCGGGGAACTGCTGGTCGCGGCGCGGCTCGATGTCAATGGTGAAGATGGACATGGCCGCCGCGTAGTTGTTAGTCCCCGTGAAAGTGTAGGGCGTGATGCCCGGAATGGGGTCGGGGCAGTCCCGCTCGCGGACGAACATCGGCAGGGACAGCACCCGCACCGGATACACGGTCCCCAATCCGGTGGTCATGCTGCGACCCATGGGATTGGCGCCGGCCATCCAGTCGGCCAGCAGCAGTGCCGCCGCGCGGTAACGCTCGTCGCCAGTCAGCCGCCAGGCGACAATGAAATAGGCGCCGCGATTGAAGGGCATCGCCGCGCCCCAGCCCAAATGCATGAACGAGCGGCTGTCTATCGGCCAGTTGATGTTGCGGTAGGCCAGCTCGTCCTGGCTGGTCAGCAACTTCTCGGCTTCAGTCAGGACCTCTTGGCGGAAGCGCGCCCGCAGCGCGGGCAGGGGGCCCGTCAGCTCCGCGAGCTCGCAGAGAAAATAGGGCCGTTGATGCAGGCGCACGTAGCGCATAGTGGCGTCAATCAGCGTCTTGTCCGCTAGCAAAGGCGCAAACAGGCCGTTTTCGTCCCAGAGATACAGCGCCAGCGCGGCACGGAAGCGCAGCTGCGGGGGCAACTCGCCCGGCTCGGTGTAGGTGAGCTCGCCCAGTTTGGGGTGAGTGAAGGTCTTGACAAGCAACGGCTGATCGCCATGCGCGTAGCGCCAGGCCGCCATGGCCGACGTGTAAAACAGTTCCGCGCGGCCCTGGTCGCCAGCATGGCGCAGGGCGCGCGCCAGCAATGCCGCGTAGCCGGCGTATTCCAGGCTACTCGCGCGCGTCGGCAAGGCCAGATAATAAGGCTGGCTGTTCTTCCAGGGCGCGGGTTCCTCGGGATGGCTGGTTGTCTCAATCCAGCAGCCCACGCCGCCGTCGGCAGCCTGGGCCCGGCGCCACAGGTCCATGCCCCACAGCGCCTCGTCGAGGATGTCGGGCAGGCCATTACCGGACTCCGGCAGGGAAAGCTGGCCGTCCGTAAAGTTCTCTGGGAAGAGTATATAGGCGCTGAGGAGGCATTCGACGGCGCGGAAATGCTGGAGGCGCCGGTCGAAATCGCCGGCGTCCCACCAGCCGCCGTGGAGATCGGGCAGGCGCTCGCTGGTGGCGGTGGCCTTGACCATATCGAACCACCTGACTTCGACCAGCTTGCCGCTGCTGTCGCGGATGCAGCCGTCTTCAGCCGATGCGCTGTACTGGCGGTCATGCGGGGAAAAACCGCCGCGGAAGACCTCCATGCGGTCGGCAGGCATGTCCCAAGCGCTGTGCTCTTTGGTCTTGGCCATGCCCGAACGCTGGTGGAAAAGCCCGCGCATGCTCAGATAGAATGGCCGGCCAATGGCGTCGTCGCCGATGCTGAAACTCCAAGACCGGCCGACGCCCGGGACATGCAACATATAGCTGCCTGGCGTGGTGAAGGTCGAGAAATCCATTTCCAGCACCTCTTCGCCGTTGAGCGGTATCAGCGTGGTGTCTCGCAGGTGGTACTGTTCTGCGCTGCGCAGGGCGATGGTGCCGGTGAAGACGGTCTCGCCGTCGCTTTCACGCAAGAGCACGAAGGAATGGCCGACGTAGTCCCTAACTGGCATGGGCCCGAGCTCGGCCAGCCACATGCCCAGATACGCGTATTTGCGGCTCGCATCGGCCAGATAGCCGCATTGGTTGACCTTGATGGCCCGGGAGATCGTCTCGCGGTCGTGGTAGCGTAGTCGGGCGTTCATGGCGCCATCCTCAGTGCTGATACTCAGCTCTTCACCGTTGCGCATGGGCCGCTCCAAGCGGATGTAGGCGAAATGTACCAGCTCGCCGCTGAAGGTGTGCACCGCCTCGCCGCCGCTCACCCACGGCAGACGGAATTCGCCCACGGCGTTGAGCCAATAGCCTTGCTGGGCAATGCCCAGCGGCTCGGCGCCGGCGCCGACCGTGACGCGAAAGAAGCCGTTACGCGTAAACCGCGCTCGGATGGCTTCGTGCTGCAGAGGCAGCACGGTCGCCGCAGCATAGTTGTAGAAAAAGCGATGCGCCCATGTGGGCAACTCGCCCGAGCGGAATAACGCATCTGCCAAGGCCAGGCGCTGGCCAAAACTGTCGTGAACTTCTTTGATCAGGAAGTCATTGACATCGCCCGCAAGCACCAGCCACTGGCTGTCCAGCACGAAGACCCGCAGGCGACCCGTCGCCGCCTTGCTGCTGTCTACCCGCTGGCGTGGCACGGCCAGGATCTGCCCGTAGGCATTCAATTTCTTTGCCGTGGGGGGCGCTGGCGCTGGGGATGCGGTGACCATGGGCGTCTGCGCGGTGGCCGGTGGTGCCGACTGCAGCCGTGGCGCTGCCGCAGCATCAGCCGGTTCTGCCGCAGCATCAGCCGGTTCTGCCGCAGCATCAGCCGGTTCTGCCGCAGCATCATCGTCAGCCCAGTCGCCGGTCGGCGGTGGCAGCTGCGCGGTGGGCAGGGCGCTATGGCTGGCCGCAGCCACCGCATTGCCACCATCTGCGGCCCTTGGCGGATTGGGCCAAAGGTGTAGCAACAAAGCCACGATGATGCCCAGCAGGAGAATGATCAAGGCGAGAAGAGGTGGCTGCCCAAGATTCTTAAGTCGCATGCTGTTCGTGATCCTGCTGCCGGAAGACGCTTCAGGCGGCGCGCGTCGGCGGCGCAGAGTTGGCTATGGCGGTGGCGGTTTGCCACCGAGGACGTCCTCGGCGATGTAGCGCGGCCGCCGTTTGACTTCGAGATAGATCTTGCCGATGTATTCGCCGATTAGGCCGATGCCCAGCAGCTGGAAGCTGCTCAGCGCAAGCACGAGCATCACCAAGGTCGTCCAGCCCGGTACCGCCGCGCCAATCCACTTGATGTGCAAATACCACAGTATGAGAAGAAAATTGACCACCATGATGACCAGCCCCAGCAGCGATATCATGCGTATGGGCCGGATGCTGAAAGAGCTCACGCCGTCCCAGGCGAGAATGAGCATCTTCTTGAGGGTGTAGTGCGTCTTGCGCGCCGTGGGCTTGCGCACATAACTGACAATCGACTGACGCAGGCCGATCATCGGCACAATGCCACGCAAAAACAAATTGACTTCGGGGTATTCAGACAATGCCTGCAGTGCCCGCCGGCTCATCAGCCGGTAGTCAGCGTGATTGAAGACGACCTTGGCGCCCATGAAGGCCATGAAATGATAAAAGCCCTCGGCGCTCAGCCGTTTGCCCAGACTGTCGCTGGAGCGGTCTGAGCGCACGCCGTAGACGATGTCGACCCCAAGGCGGTACTCCCGCAGAAAGTCGTCCAGGACGCCGATGTCGTCCTGCAAGTCGGCATCAATGGATATGGCGCAGTCGGCTTCGTCTTTGGCTTTCATCAGCCCGGCTAGCAGCGCTTTCTGGTGCCCGCAGTTGGCGGCGAGCTTGATGGCCAGGACGCGCTCGGGGGCCTGCTGGTGCGCGTCGGCGATGATCGCCCAGGTGTCGTCAGCCGACCCGTCGTCGATGCACAACACCGCACTCTCGGCGCTGGCCAGGCCAGCGGTCTGCAGGGTATCGAGCTTCGCCAGCAGGGTCCGCATACTGTCACGCAGGATGCTCGCCTCGTTGTAACAAGGCACGGTCAGATAGACCTTGGGCGCTGGGCGTTCTTCCATATTTGTGCTCCCACGAGGCGCGTTTAACATGCTGGCAAGGGCGGCACATAATATGGATGCAGAAATGCTCTTTTGCAGGAAAAAGCCGGTTTTTGCTGGTCGCCACCGACTGCACGCGGCGGTACTCATGGGCAATCGACGGCATTCGACAGCAATCGACTGCAATCGACAGCAATCGACTGCAACCGACAGCAATCGACGGTAATCGACGGTAATCGACGGCAATCGACTGAAATCGACTGCAATCGACAGCAATCGACGGCAATCGACGGTAATCGACGGTAATCGACGGTAATCGACTGCAATCGACGGTAATCGACTGCAATCGACAGCAATCGACTGCAATCGACAGCAATCGACTGCAATCGACAGCAATCGACTGCAATCGACAGCAATCGACGGCCCTCGACCAGGCGACGGTTGGGGCGGACGCATGAGGCCGCCCCTACGTTATTCGCCGTCCTTTGGCCAGGCGTCGCTGCCTCCCTCGTACAAAAAAGCACGGGGGCGGCTGCCTGTTGTGGCAGTCGCCCCTGTCCTTTGGCCAGGCGTCGCTGCCTCCCTCGTACAAAAAGCACGGGGGCGGCCGCCTGTTGTGGCAGTCGCCCCCGTGGGAAGATTTGCGTTCTGGCGTTTACTCGACGCGCTGGAGGCCTTCTGCCAGCTGCGTGTTGGATTCGCGTTCAAGGCGCTCGTAGAATTCTCCCAGGGCGGTGTTCTGCTTGTTGCGCAGGACGTAGCCACGGATGTTGTCCATAAAGCCCTTGCTTTCTTCGTCTTCGGGCACGACGCGATCTTGGAGGTAAACCAGCACGTAACCGCCGAAGGTCTTCTGGGGCGGCAGAACAGTTTTGAGCTCGGCCTTGCCCAGAGCCGTCAGCAGGCCCATGGAGTCGCGAACGGTAAAGTCTTTCATCTCGCGCATTTTCATGCGGCTGAAGGGCGTTTCGACCGGCTTGAAGGCCAGGTCGCCGGCGGCCTTGGCCAGATCGGGGTCGTTCTTCAGCGCGGTGTTGATCACGTCGGCGGCGGCCGTCGCCCGCGCCTTGGCGGCGTCCATGGCGACTTGCCGGCGATAGACGCTCTTGAGGTTGTTCATCAGCGCCGGGTTTTCCAACGGCGATTCAAGTTTGGGGGCGACGACTTCGCGCAGGCAGGCCACGAAGGCCCCCTTAGTGCCGTTGATGGCGTTGGTGAAGGGCTCGTCCATGCTGACGGCAAAGACATCCGCCATCAGCGCCCGCTCGCCGTTGAGCAGTTCCTGGGGGACATAGCCGCCATTCATCACCCGGTTGGCGGTGACCACGCTCAGCTTGTCGTTACCGGTCGTCATTTCGGTGAACAT